>NZ_JBIUWQ010000031.1:51704-75380 GCF_044743525.1 Pseudomonas sp. NPDC087598
GCGCGGGCTGGCCTGTAAAAAATCCTCGTTCAGGCGCTTTGGAAACTACTGCGAGTAACGCGCGTGATTCGTCATCTATTCAGGCGCACGCTCTTTTGTCGTGCTTATAAGGCCTGGATTGCGCCCGTATGTGCCGGGTTGGCGGCAGCGGGACGCCTATAGTCGTGATGAGCCAACAGGAAGTCAATTGCGTGTGTTACCGCATTGTTACGAGGGGAGTGTTACCGGCGTTACTGATGCGATTCAGCGGCACGGTGGGTCTGATTCGGCGAGTTTTTGTCCGACAAAAACCGTGTTGGAAAAGGGCTTTTGTGGCGAGGGGATTTATCCCCGATGGGGTGCGCAGCGCCCCCCCTATATCTGCCACCTCGGTACATCAGGCTGATCGCATTCAGCTTTTTTGGGGCTGCTGCGCAACCCAACGGGGATAAATCCCCTCGCCACAAAGGCTCATTGGGCAGGAGATCGCAGTCAATCAGTCGGAAGGCGTTCGAGGCCGACGAACGGGCAGGCTGCCAGCAGATCGGTGAGGGTCCGGCCATCGGCAAGACGCAGATCTTGCGGGGCCAGTTCGGCGAGGGGATAAAGGACGAAGGCTCGTTCCTGAATCTGGTAATGCGGGACTTTCAGGCGTGGTTCGTCGATCAACCGATCACCGAACAGCAGAATGTCCAGATCCAGTGTGCGCGGCCCCCAGCGTTCCAGGCGCTCGCGCCCTTGATCGTTTTCGATTGCCTGCAAGGCATCCAATAGCTCAAGTGGCGCAAGGCTGCTGTCGAGGGCCGCTACCGCGTTGGTGTAACGCGGCTGGCCCGGCAGCAACGAGTCGCTTTGATAGAAAGCGGAAACGCCGGCGAGGGTGGTCTGCGGCAATTGCCCCAGTGCGTCGAGCGCACTGCGCAATTGTTCGGCCGGGTCAGCGAGGTTGCTGCCCATGCCGATGTAGATGCGTTCCATGCCTTACTCGCCCGTAGCGCTCGGTGAACCCGCGCGTTTGCGCTTGGAGCCGCTGCTGCGTCGACGCTTGCGTGGCGCGCCACTGGCGTCATCGCCCTTGCCGCTGAGGTCGCGGATCATGTCGCGACGTTCGCTGTCGTTGGCGTCCTGATAATCCGTCCACCATTCGCCCAGACCATCAGTCTGCTCGCCGGCGCTTTCACGCAACAGCAGGAAGTCGTAACCGGCACGGAAACGCGGATTGTCCAGCAACAGGTCGGCGCGTTTTCCGCTGCGGCGTGGCAGACGTTCCTGCATGTCCCAGATTTCGCGGATCGGCATGGTGAAGCGTTTCGGAATCGCGATGCGCTGGCACTGTTCGGCGATCAGCTCATGGGCGGCTTCCTGCATGGCCGGAATCGGCGGCATGCCACGTTCTTGCAGACGCAACACGCGGGCTGGCAGGGCAGGCCACAGCAGGGCGGCAAACAGGAACGCCGGGGTGACCGGTTTGTTCTGCTTGATGCGCAGGTCGGTGTTGGTCAGCGCTTCGCTGATCAGCGTGTGGGTGTACTCCGGGTTGTGTTCCAGTGCGTCGGCACTGGCCGGGAACAACGGAGCAAACAGCTGCAGATCGACCAGCATCTCGAAAGTGATTGCGCCGTGTCCGGAGAGGAACAGCTTGAGCACTTCTTCGAACAGCCGAGCCGACGGGATCTCGCGCAGCATCGGCGCCAGTTCGCGGATCGGCTGGACGGTGTGCTTTTCGATGCCGAAGTTGAGCTTGGCAGCAAAACGCACGGCCCGCAGCATGCGCACCGGGTCTTCCTGATAGCGCTGCTTGGGATCGCCGATCAGGCGAATCAGGTGATTGCGGATGTCGTGTACGCCGTTGGCGTAGTCGAGAATGCGCTCGCTGACCGGATCGTAATACAGGGCGTTGATGGTGAAGTCGCGGCGTTGCGCGTCTTCTTCCAGGGTGCCGTAAACGTTGTCGCGCAGAATTCGCCCGCTCTCGTTACGCGAAGACTGGTTGCTGTCTTCGTCGTCTTCGTTTTGCGGGTGATTGGCGCGGAAGGTCGCGACTTCGATGATTTCGCGGCCGAAATGGATATGCACCAGTTTGAAGCGACGGCCGATGATTCGCGCATTGCGGAATTCGGCGCGGACTTGCTCGGGCGTGGCGCTGGTGGCGACGTCGAAATCCTTGGGCGTGATGCCCAACAGCATGTCACGCACGCAACCGCCGACCAGATAAGCCTGGTAACCGGCACCTTGCAGGCGTTCGACGATATTCACCGCATAGCGGCTGAATTGCGTTTTCTGCAGCGAATGTTGGCCGCTGTTGAGCACTTCAGGGGTGCTACGGATGTGTTGCGTACGACGCACGGGAGTTCGGAATGACTGGAACAGCTTCTTCAGCATGGGATGCACTGTTTGAAGGAATGTTCGGCCATACCAAAGAATGACCGCATGATGGGCGCAGATTCTAGCATTTAGTCGGGGGATGGTGTAGGAGACAGCAGTTTCGAGCTGAAAGCCGCAAGCTACAAGGGTGAAGCGGGGTAAAGCAGAGAGTTTTTTACAGAAGGGAGAAACTACAAGGGGAGCCGAAGCTCCCCAAGAAGTAGTTGCGTGCTCTTTTTATTATTGATTCGGGCTTCTTGTTTTTGTTGAGTGCCCTCGCCATGAAGCTTTCGCTTCATGACCCTCCCAATCGGGAGCCAAGAGCAAACGGATTGCTTTGGTCGCTGAATTGCAGTGATCTCGCGATCCAACCAGTACAGGCTCTGTCTTAGGACAGTTTTTGTTGTTCTCGGCCTGGTCGTGGGGCAAGCCCCAAATACAACGCCTCTCCAAAAGAATCAGTTAGCTGCGCCTCTCGCCGTCTTGTTTTTATTGTGCGTGAGTCGATTCGTCTTATTTTTATTGTCTTGTGCATTGCTTGTTATTGTTCTTGTACTAAACATATAGCAGGTGCCGTGCCAACTTTTGCGAAACCCAATAAAACAAGGGGTTAGGTCGATATAACCGTTTTCGATGGGCGAAAAAAAGCCGGGGTTTCGTTACCGATAACCCCGGCTTTTGTTACGTGACAAGACTGAGGTAACAGTTTTTTCACATCTTCAAGCGTTACCCGCACACTCGACAGGTAACGTTCAGCTCTCGCTGGCAACCCCGGTCTTGCGCCGTGGGATGCCCAGACGCTGACGGCGTTCCCACAGACATTTACGGCTGACGCCCAGTTTGCGCGCCAGTTCGGTCTCGGTCATGTGGTCCTGATGTTCGAGGACGAAGTGCTGGAAGTAGTCTTCCAGTGACAGGTCTTCAGTCGGCTCGTGGCTGCTGTTGCTGGCGTTACCCGCCGTTTGCGGCGGCAGACCGATGAATTCGTCGTCTTCCAGATCACTCAGCTCGATATCGATACCGAGCAGGTCGGCGGAGATTTCCGGGCTTTCGCTGAGAATCACCGCGCGCTCGACCGCGTTTTCCAGCTCACGCACGTTACCCGGCCAGGAATAGTGCCGGATCGCCTGTTCGGCATCGGCAGCAAATTTCAGGTCGGTACGGTTGATGCGTGCGCTCTGACGGGCGAGGAAGGCGTTGGCGATTTCGTTGACGTCGGCACCGCGCTCGCGCAGGGCCGGCAGTTTCAACGCGATCACGTGCAAACGGTAATAAAGGTCTTCACGGAACTGTCCGATTTTCGCCAGGCTCTTGAGGTCCCGATGAGTGGCCGCGATCAGGCGTACATCAACCTTTTGCGACTGCACCGAACCGACGCGGCGAATTTCACCTTCCTGCAATACGCGCAGCAGACGGGCCTGGGCTTCCAGCGGCAGTTCGCCGATTTCATCAAGGAACAGCGTGCCACCGTCCGCCGCTTCGACCAGACCGGCGCGCCCGGCGCTGGCGCCGGTGAATGCGCCTTTCTCGTGACCGAACAGTTCGGACTCGATCAGGCTTTCCGGAATGGCCGCGCAGTTCACCGAGATCATCGGTGCCTTGGCGCGTTTCGACAGGTTGTGCAGGGCGCGGGCCACCAGTTCTTTACCGGTGCCGGACTCACCCTGGATCAATACATTGGAATCGGTTGGCGCGACTTTGCGGATCTTGCTGTACAGATCCTGCATCGGCGGGCACGAACCGATGATGCCGATCTCACCGTTGCTGTTGTCGACGGCAGATTTGCCGCTGCCATTAGCCGATTTACTCGCAACCACTTCGCCGGCAGCGGGTGCCGATTGGCGATCACGCAGGATCCGCGCGACAGCCTGAAGCATTTCGTCATGGTCGAAAGGCTTGGCGATGTAATCCACCGCGCCCATTTTCATGGAATCGACCGCCGAACGCAGGCTGGCGTAGCTGGTCATGATCAGCACCGGCGTGCCTTGGCCGAGCTTGATCAGCTCGGTGCCCGGCGCGCCTGGCAAGCGCAGATCGCTGACGATCAGATCGAACGTAGGAATGGTGAAGCGTTCTTGTGCTTCCTGCACTGAACCGGCTTCGCTGACCTGGTACTGATTGCGTTCCAGCAGGCGGCGCAAGGCGGAGCGGATAATTGTTTCGTCTTCGACGATCAAAATGTGCGGCATTGATTCGATACTCTCGACGGTCTCAGTTCACAGCGGACGTCGCTTCGACGTGACGCGGTATGGTCACCCGGTTACGGGTGCCGCGTTGGCTTTGTACATCAGCCGGGCTGTCGATGGTGATTTGTCCATAATGCTCTTCAACGATGGAATAGACCAGTGCAAGGCCCAGACCGGTGCCTTCGCCAGGATCCTTGGTGGTGAAGAAAGGTTCGAACAATCTATCCATGATGTTCTTCGGAATACCGCTGCCTTCGTCCTCGACGATCAGATCGACCGTGTGTTCGCCGGCTTCACTCTTGACCCGCACTGCACTGCCGGCAGGCGAGGCATCGCGGGCGTTGGAGAGCAGATTGATCAGTACCTGGGCGAGCCGCTGCGGATCGCCTTCGACCCAGTGATCCGGATCACAGAGGTTGTAGAACTGCACTTCGAAATTGCGCCGGTTCAAGGCCAGCAGACCGATTGCATCCTGCGCAACTTCTGCCAGACAAACGGGCTCGTCGCTGTGCTGATGGCTGCCGGCATGGGCAAAACTCATCAGCGACTGCACGATGCGTGACACGCGTTTGGTCTGTTCAAGAATCTGTCCGCTGATCTCGGTCAGCTCGCCGTCGTCTTCGCGTTCTTCGCGCAGGTTCTGCGCCAGACAGGCGATGCCGGTGATCGGGTTGCCGATTTCGTGGGCCACGCCGGCCGCGAGACGACCAATGCTGGCCAGACGCTCGGAGTGCACCAGTTTGTCTTCGAGCATCTGCGTTTCGGTCAGATCCTCTACCAGCAGCACCAGACCGCTGTTGCCCGGCGCCAACGGTTCATCAATCGCTGCTTTGTGCAGGTTCAGCCAGCGAGTCTGACCGTCGAGGGCCAGATGCTGTTTGTGCAAGTGTTCGTCAGGCAGATTGATGAAGCCTTGCAGCAACTCTTTCCACGGATTGCCGATGGTGCTCAGGCGCGAACCGACTACCCGTTGTGCGGCGATCCCGGTCAATTCTTCCATGGCCTTGTTCCACATCAGGATCTCTTGATCCTTGGCCAGCGAGCAGACGCCCATCGGCAGTTCCTGCAGGGTCTGGCGGTGGTAGCGGCGCAGGGCATCGAGTTCGGCGGCCAGACCGGTGAGGCGCGAGTGGTAATCCTCGAGACGGCTTTCGATGAAGTGAATGTCTTCGGTGACGTAGTTTTCGCCACCGGCCTTGTACGGCAGGAAGGTTTCGACCATGTCCTGCGCCACACTCGGGCCCATCAGGCCGGAAAGGTTGGCTTCGATCCGATCGCGCAAGCGGCGCAAGGCGTAGGGGCGACGCTCGTCGAACGGCAGATAAAGGTCGCGTAGCGCCTGCTCGACTTCTTTCTGCGCAGCCTTGGCGCCCAGCGGTTTGGCCAGCTGCGTGGCGAACTCCTGTGGCGAGGCGGCGTGCAGCTCGCGGCGTTGTGGGCGACGGACGTTATCCACAGCGCAGGCTTCGGCGGCGGAAGCCTCTTCAGGGCTGGCGTTGGTGAACAGCGAGATCAGGGTGAACATCAAGACGTTGGCCGCCAGTGACGCGATGGCCGCCATGTGCCAGCTGGTGTCATCCAGCACATAAATCATGTTCAGCAGCGGTATGTAGAAACCCTGCAGATTACCGACCAGCGGCAACAGCATGGTGATGACCCACACCAGAATCCCCGCCAGCAGGCCGGCAATGAAGCCGCGCCGGTTGGCGGTCGGCCAGTACAACACGGACAACACACCCGGCAGGAATTGCAACGTGGCGACGAAGGCCACGATGCCGAGGTTGGCCAGATCCTGCCCGGCACCGAGCATCAGATAGAAGCCGAAGCCGGCCATGATGATCGCGACGATCAGCGCACGGCGGGTCCACTTCAGCCAGCGATAGATGTTGCCTTCGGCGGGGGGCTGATAAAGCGGCAGCACCAGGTGGTTGAGCGCCATGCCCGACAGTGCCAGGGTGGTGACGATGATCAGCCCGCTGGCCGCTGACAGCCCACCCACGTAGGCCAGCAAGGCCAGCGGCTTGCTGTTGGCGGCAATGCCGATGCCGAGGGTGAAATATTCCGGGTCGGTGGTGGCGCCAAGCTTGAGGCCGGCCCAGAGGATCAGCGGCACCGCCAGACTCATCAACAGCAGGAACAACGGCAAGCCCCAGCTCGCACTCACCAGTGAGCGCGGGTTGAGGTTCTCGGTGAACGTCATGTGATACATGTGCGGCATCACGATCGCCGAGGCGAAGAACACCAGTAACAGCGTGCGCCACGGGCCTTCCTGCAGTGGCGTGTGTAGCGCGGCGAGGGCGGTCTGGTTTTGCAGCAGCCACAGCTCAAGCTGTTGCGGACCATCGAATACGCCGTACAGCGCGTAGAGGCCAACGCCGCCAAGGGCGATCAGTTTGATCACCGATTCGAAGGCTATCGCGAATACCAGCCCTTCGTGCTTCTCGCGGGTGGCGATATGCCGGGAGCCGAAGAAGATCGTGAACAGAATGATCAGCGCACAGAACGCCAGCGCCACGCGGCTCTGAATCGGCTCACCGGTGAGAATGCCGATCGAGTCGGCCACCGCTTGAATCTGCAGCGCCAGCAGCGGCAAGACACCGATCAGCATGAAAATCGTGGTCAGCGCGCCGGCCCAGGTGCTGCGAAAGCGGAAGGCAAACAGATCGGCTAGCGACGACAGTTGATAAGTGCGGGTGATTTTCAGGATCGGATAGAGCAACACCGGCGCCAGCAGAAACGCGCCGGACACTCCGAGATAGCTGGACAGAAAGCCGTAGCCATACTGATAGGCCAGGCCGACCGTGCCGTAGAACGCCCATGCACTGGCGTAAACCCCCAGCGACAAGGTGTACGTCAGTGGGTGGCGAATGATCGCCCGCGGGATCATGCCCCGTTCGCTGATCCAGGCAACGCCGAACAGCACCGCCAGGTACGCGGCGCTGATCAGGATCATCTGGGTCAGGCTAAAGCTCATCGGCATCTTTTTGGCTCTGCAGGATGAAGGTCACGACAATCAGGATCAGCCAGAGCAGATAGGGGCGATACCAGGCGCCCGTAGCGTCGATCCACCAATCCATGATGGCGGGGGAGAACAGGTAGATCCCCACGACTAAAAGCAGGACCAAGCGATAGATGTACATCCCGGCCTCTCTTTTTTATGCGCGTGCCCGAAAACGTGCGGCGATGGTAACGGATGGCGGCGCGACTGCAAGTCTCGTCATGACAGTTGCGCTTCGGGCAGGGTCAGTGTGCGCGGGATCTTGCTTGCATCCCAGTGGGCGCTGCCCCAGTTGAGCAGTTCCTGCGGCGAGGCATGGAGCAGTTCCGGGCCAGGGTTTTGCCCCAATGCGCGCAGGGCCCGCAGCAGCAACGGCGTGGCTTGATCCGCTTCGAGCGGCGGCGAACGGTAGGATTTGCCGAGCTTGTTGCCGTCCGGTTGAGTGATCAGCGGCAGGTGCAGATAGCGTGGCTGGCGCAGGCCCAAGAGTTCTTGCAGGTAGAGCTGACGTGGCGTCGAGTCGAGCAGATCGGCACCGCGCACGATATCGGTGATGCCTTGCCAGGCATCGTCGAGGACCACGGCCAGTTGATAGGCGTAGAGGCCGTCGCGGCGACGGATAACGAAATCGCCGACCTCGCGGCCCAGATGCTGACGGTATTCGCCCTGCACGCGGTCGATGAAGTGGTACTCCAGCTCCGGCACACGCAGGCGGATGGCGGCGTCTTGCTGGTCATGCCCGGCGTTTCGGCACAGTCCCGGATAAATGCCGTGATACGCCTCCAGTTGCTTGCGCGAACAGGTGCAGGCGTAAGCGAGACCATGATTGAACAGGCTGTTGAGGACGTCGGCGTAGGCAGCGTGCCGATCACTCTGACGCACCATCTCGCCATCCCATTCGAAGCCGTAGCTTTCCAGCGCCTTGAGAATCGCTGCCTGAGCACCGGGTTCTTCACGAGGGGGGTCGAGGTCTTCCATGCGCACCAGCCAGCGACCGCCGACCGAACGGGCATCCAGGTAAGAGGCGAGGGCGGCGACCAGCGAGCCAAAGTGCAGGTGGCCACTGGGTGTCGGGGCGAAACGACCGATGTAAGCGGGGGAGGTTTTGGCAGTCATGGCAGCAATATAACTTTTCAGGATTCGCGCACATTACCTTTGTGGGAGCGAGCCTGCTCGCGAAAGCGGTGTGTCAGGCAACATTGAATTGTCTGAAAGGACGCTTTCGCGAGCAGGCTCGCTCCTACAAAAGCAAAAAGCAAAAAGCAAAAAGCAAAAGGCAAAAGGCAGAAACAAAAACGGAGCGTTCGCACGCTCCGTTTTTCGTTCAGGTCGAGATTACTTGCCGACCTGCTTTTCCTTGATTTCCGCCAGGGTCTTGCAGTCGATGCACAGATCCGCAGTCGGGCGGGCTTCGAGACGCTTGACGCCGATCTCGATGCCGCAGGACTCGCACCAGCCGTACTCTTCGTCCTGGATCAGCTCCAGCGTCTTGTCGATCTTCTTGATCAACTTGCGCTCGCGGTCGCGGGCGCGCAGCTCGAGGGCGAATTCTTCTTCCTGGCTGGCACGATCGGCCGGGTCAGGGAAGTTGGCCGCTTCGTCTTTCATGTGATCAACAGTACGGTCGACTTCCTGCATCAAGTCCTGTTTCCACTTGTTCAGGATCTTGGTGAAGTGCGCGCGCATTGGAGCGCCCATGTACTCTTCGCCAGCCTTCGGAACATAAGGTTCGAAGCCGCTGATCGTCTGATTCTGCTGTTGCTTTGCTTGGGTGGGCATGAAATGGACCGCCTCTACTCTTGTAATCCATTGCGCAGGATTGCTCCATCACCGACACCTGCCGGCCCTGCGGCTGCAAGCGGGCGAACTTACCAGATCAATTCGGCCTGCGCTACTCCCGGATGTCGAGCCCCCGGCGGGTGGCGCCTGCAAATGTTTGGCAAGCCGTGTCTGGCGGTGTGGGAGACCTGTTCAATCACTGATTTTAGTCAATCCTGGAGCGTACGCTCATATCGTTACAGTCCAGCGTTCTTCAGGCTGTGACCTCGGCGGGTTCTCGCTCGTTCCGGGAGATGAGTAGAATCGTCTTTTTTTCGCCGTCGAAGGAAATCCAATGGCTCAGCCGTACAGTGCGCGCAGTCGTGCGATCGAACCGTTCCATGTGATGGCGCTGCTGGCGCGGGCCAATGAATTGCAGGCTGAAGGCCACGACGTTATCCATCTGGAGATCGGCGAACCGGACTTCACCACGGCTGAGCCGATCATCCGCGCAGGGCAAGCGGCGCTGACGGCGGGCAAGACGCGTTACACCGCTGCGCGCGGCATTCCTGAGTTGCGCGAGGCGATTTCCGGTTTTTATCAGTCGCGTTATGGACTGAACATTGATCCGCGGCGAATTCTGATCACACCCGGTGGCTCCGGCGCCTTGTTGCTGGCCAGTGCGTTGCTGGTGGACCCCGGCAAACACTGGCTGTTGGCCGATCCGGGTTATCCGTGTAACCGGCACTTTCTGCGCCTGGTCGAAGGTGCGGCGCAACTGGTGCCTGTAGGCCCGGACGTGCGCTATCAACTGACGCCGGACCTGGTCACGCGGCACTGGGATCACGACAGCGTCGGCGCATTGGTGGCTTCGCCCGCCAACCCGACGGGGACGATCCTGACCCGCGATGAACTGGCCGGGTTATCCACAGCGATCAAGGCGCGGCACGGGCATCTGGTTGTCGACGAGATCTACCACGGCCTGACTTACGGCACCGATGCCGCGAGCGTGCTGGAAGTCGATGACAGCGCCTTCGTCCTCAACAGTTTCTCCAAATATTTCGGCATGACCGGTTGGCGCCTGGGCTGGCTGGTCGCGCCGGACGCCGCGGTCAGCGAACTGGAGAAACTGGCGCAAAACCTCTACATCAGCGCGCCGAGCATGGCGCAGTACGCGGCACTGGCCTGTTTCGAGCCTGACACCATTGCCATTCTCGAGGAGCGTCGCGCTGAATTTGGTCGGCGTCGGGACTTCCTGCTGCCGGCGTTGCGCGAATTGGGTTTCAACATCGCCGTAGAGCCGGAAGGCGCGTTTTACTTGTATGCCGATATCAGCAGGTTCGGCGGTGATGCCTTCGCGTTCTGCCGCCATTTCCTTGAAACCGAGCATGTGGCGTTTACCCCGGGACTGGATTTCGGCCGCTATCAGGCCAGTCATCATGTGCGTTTTGCCTACACGCAAACCCTCCCTCGCTTACAGGAAGCGGTGGAGCGGATCGCCCGTGGCTTGAAGAGCTGGCAAGGCTGATGCGTTTTCATCCTCCTCTGGAAGAGGCGCGGCTGATCCGTCGTTACAAGCGCTTCCTCGCCGATGTCGAAACCGTCGGCGGTGAACTGCTGACCATTCACTGTCCGAACACTGGCTCGATGCTTAATTGTCAGGTCGAAGGCGGGCAGGTCTGGTTCAGTCGTTCCAACGACCCTAAACGCAAATTGCCCGGCACTTGGGAAATCGGCGAAACCCCGCAGGGGCGGCTGTTTTGTGTGAACACCGGGCGTGCCAACGGGCTGGTCGAAGAAGCCTTGCTGGCCGGTGTCATCAGCGAGTTGAACGGGTTTACCGCGTTGAAGCGCGAAGTGGCGTACGGGCAGGAAAAGAGCCGCATCGATTTTCGCCTCGAATACCCGAGCGGCCCCGCTTATGTGGAAGTGAAAAGCGTCACCCTGGGGTTTGATGGCACGAACGTAGCGGCGTTTCCTGATGCGGTGACCCAGCGTGGCGCCAAGCATTTGCGCGAGCTGGCGCATCTGGCGCGGGACGGGATTCGTGCGGTGCAGTTGTATTGCGTGAATCTCACCGGAATTGAGGCGGTGCGTCCTGCCGTGGAGATCGATTCGGCCTACGCCGATGCCTTACGCGAAGCGGTTGCCGATGGGGTTGAGGTGCTGGCTTACGGGGTTCGGCTGGATCATGAAGAGATGGTGATCGACCGCCGACTCGACGTGCTGCTCAACGGTTAAACATCGATCCACAGGCCCTGCGCATCTTCCCGGCTGGCAATGGCCGTCAACGATTGCCCGGCGCAGGGCCCGGCAACACATTCGCCGTCTTCGATCAGAAACAGTGCGCCGTGGGTCGCGCACTGGATCAGGCTGTTGCTCGGGTCGAGAAACTGGTCGGGATGCCATTCCAGTCCGACGCCCCGGTGCGGGCAGCGATTGAGGTAGACATACGCCTGGCCATAACGGCGCACGGCAAAGAGCTTTTTGCCGTCGATATCGAAACCGCGGCTACCGGCCTCGGCCAATTCGGCACCCGCGCAGAGAAACTTCATGGCTATCCTCTAAGGTCGGCTCGTGTCCGGATATGTCCGAGCTTGACGTTTAAATGCAAACAATTATCAAATGGCGGCCGTCGCCCACACAGGCGTCTGCCACATGCCGAGGATACTTGGCCTGTCATCCTGATGCCCGGGAAAACCTTGTTCAAGGAAGCTGTTATGCGCCTGAGTACCCGCGTTGCTGTGCTGTGTGCCGGACTTTTCGTCAGTCATCAGGCTGCATCGGCTGATTTGCCGCAACGTTGGGTCAGTGCCGGCGGAGCGCTGTCGGAGTGGGTCAGTGCGTTGGGCGGCGAGGCGAAACTGGTGGGCGTCGATACCACCAGCCAGCATCCAGAATCATTGAAGTCGCTGCCGAGCATCGGTTATCAGCGCAGCCTTTCCGCCGAGGGCATTCTCAGTCTGCGCCCGGACATTCTCATCGGCACTGAAGAAATGGGACCGCCGCCGGTGCTTTCGCAGGTGAAAGCAGCCAAGGTGCAAGTGGAGTTGTTCTCGGCTCAGCCGGATCTGCCGACACTGCAAAATAACGTCACTCATCTGGGGCAATTGCTCGGCGCCGAATCTCAGGCTGCGCAGTTGCTGCAAAGTTATCAACAGCAACTCGATGCTCAGAAAGCGCGGGTTGCTGAGGCACAGTCCAAACACAAGGCGCCGGGCGTGCTGCTGTTGCTCGGCCATGCCGGTGGTAAACCGTTAATCGCCGGCAAGGACACCGCCGCCGACTGGCTGCTGCAACAGGCGGGCGGGCATAACCTCGCGACACACACTGGCTACAAGCCGTTCTCCGTGGAAACCCTTGCCAGTCTCGATCCTGAAGTGCTGGTGTTCGCCGACCGTGCGTTGACCGGTGAGGCGGCGAAAGCCGCGTTGTTCAAGGAAAATCCGATCCTCGATTCAAGTCGCGCGGCCAAGGCCGGGCGTGTGCTGGAACTTGATCCGACCCTTTTGGTTGGCGGGCTCGGGCCACGACTGCCGGCGGCGTTGAAAACCCTGTCTGACGGTTTTTACCTGGCCAAGAGCGGCCAATGACCGCACTGGTCAAACCCCGAGGCCTGTTCATTGGCCTGACGCTCCTGTGTCTGCTGGCGATCTGGTTATCGCTGGCGCTGGGGCCGGTCAGCCTGCCGCTGTTCGATACCCTGCGCGCAGCGTTGCGTCTGGTCGGCGTGCCGCTGGCGCCAGACGGTCTGGAGCAGGCGGAACTGATTCTCGGGCAGATTCGTTTGCCGCGAACCCTGCTCGGGCTGGCGGTCGGCGGGGTGCTGGCATTGTCGGGCGTGGCGATGCAGGGGCTTTTCCGTAATCCGCTGGCGGACCCAGGGCTGGTCGGGGTATCCAGTGGCGCTGCGTTGGGTGCGGCGATTGCGATTGTCGGCGGCTCGTTTTTCGGTGGTTTGCCGGAGTGGTTCGGGCCTTATCTGTTGTCGATGTGTGCATTTCTGGGTGGGCTCGGGGTGACGGCCCTGGTGTATCGGCTCGGTCGGCGCAACGGGCAGACCCATGTCGCGACCATGTTGCTGGCGGGGATTGCGCTGACGGCGCTTGCCAGTTCGGCAGTCGGCCTGTTCACCTATCTGGCGGACGACGCGACGTTGCGCACGCTGACGTTCTGGAACCTCGGCAGCCTCAATGGCGCCAGTTATGCGCGGTTGTGGCCCCTGCTGATCATCAGTGCAGGCGTTGCGCTGTGGTTGCCGCGTCGGGCGAAAGCGCTGAATGCCTTGCTGTTGGGAGAGTCCGAGGCCGGGCATCTGGGGATTGATGTCGAACGGCTCAAACGTGAACTGGTGTTTTGTACGGCGCTGGGTGTCGGCGCGGCGGTAGCGGCAGCGGGGATGATCGGGTTTGTCGGGCTGGTGGTGCCCCATTTGGTGCGCTTGCTGGCGGGGCCTGATCATCGAGTGTTACTGCCGGCCTCGGTGCTGGCCGGGGCGAGCCTGTTGTTGCTGGCCGACCTGGTGGCGCGGTTGGCGCTGGCACCGGCGGAGTTGCCGATCGGTATTGTCACGGCGTTTATCGGGGCACCGTTCTTCCTTTATCTACTGCTGCGAGGGCGTGCCTGATGTTGCGTGCGCACAATCTGCACATCCTCCGTGGCCGCAAAACCGTGCTCAGCGGAGTGACCTTGCAACTCGAGCCGGGCGAAGTGCTGGGTGTGCTGGGGCCGAACGGCGCCGGTAAGAGCACCTTGCTCGGTGCCTTGTGTGGTGAGTTGGCAGCGAGTGAGGGCGAAATCTCGCTGGATGGTGAAACATTGGTTCACTGGACGGGCACACAACGCGCTCAGCGATTGGCTGTGTTACCGCAGGTGTCGACGCTGGATTTTGCCTTTCGTGTCGAAGAAGTGGTCGGCATGGGGCGTTTGCCTTATCAAAGCGGTCGGGTGCGTGATGACGAGATTGTCGCCGCAGCACTGGCAGCGGCAGATGCCGGGCATCTGAGCGGGCGCAGTTATCTGGCGTTGTCGGGTGGCGAGCGTCAGCGCGTGCATCTGGCGCGGGTACTGGCGCAGCTCTGGCCGGGGCAGGTCGGGCAAACGCTGCTGCTGGATGAGCCGACGTCGATGCTTGATCCTCTGCATCAACACACCACTCTACAAGCCGTGCGCGAGTTTGCCGACCGTGGTGCGGCGGTGCTGGTGATCTTGCATGATCTGAATCTGGCGGCGCGCTATTGTGATCGCGTGCTGCTGCTTGAGGGCGGAAGACCGGTAGCACTGGATACGCCGCAGCAAGTGCTGCAACCGGATACTCTCAAAGACGTGTTCGGTCTTGAAGTGCTGGTGCAACCGCACCCGGAGCGTGGGCATCCGCTGATCATCGCCCGCTGAAATTTTCGTCGAGGTGAATGCATGCGCGGGATGTGGCTGTTGGCGATGCTGTGGCTTGCTGGGTGTCAGCATGTTGCCGCGCCGCCAATCGGTGGTGAGATTCGTGATCTGCAACGTGGCCAGGTGCTGACGGCGCAGCAATTACTGACGCGCCTTGCAGTGCCGTCGCGGCTGATCATCGGTGAACAGCACGACAACGCCGATCACCACGCCGTCGAATTGTGGCTGCTGCAGTCGCTTGGCGAGCAGCGTCCTCAGGGAAGTCTGCTATTGGAAATGCTCACGCCGGATCAGCAGACAAAGGTTGATGCGGTGCGGCAGTCCGCGCAGATGCCCAACGATCTCCCCGGCGCGCTGGCCTGGCAGGAGGGTTGGGACTGGAATCTCTACGGGCCCATTGTCCGTTTCGCCCTCACACAACCGTACCCTTTGCGGGCGGCCAATCTGGATAACGCTGAAATCCGCGCTTTCTATCGCAATCCGCCAGTCTTGAGTGGTCGGCGCAGCAATGCTGGTGACGTGAAAGCGACTTTGCTGGGCCAGATCAGCGAGTCTCACTGTGGCTTGCTGCCAGAGTCGCAGATGCCGGCCATGCTGGCGGTTCAACAGCAACGTGATCGACGCATGGCCGAACGCCTGTCAGCCGCGCCCACACCCTCATTGCTATTGGCTGGCGCATGGCATGCGCGCAAGGATGTCGGGGTGCCGCTGCATGTTGTGGACTTGGACGCGACCCACACACCCACGGTGCTGATGCTGGCGGAGCAGGGCGCCGAAATCACCGCGAAGATGGCCGATTACGTCTGGTACACAGCGGCTACGCCCAAGCGCGATTACTGTGAAGAGATGCGCAAACAGTTCGGCAAATGACTTTTCCACAGGCAAAAAAAGACCCGGTAAAAACCGGGTCAAATAACCGTGATTAGCCTGATGAGGAGATAATCTGAGAGTCCGAACCAAGGGCTTTTCAGAATATCGACTGATCTCGCGACCAGTTGTGATAATCATAGCGATTCTCATTACCAAGTCAACCGCTGTGACTGCATTTATTTCATTCAGTCTTGGAGATGGCCTGTGTGCCCTGTAAATAAAGGGCTCGGCGCTATTCCTTGTTTGCGGTCAACTGAATGATCTGACGGTTGAGTTGGCCGATTCGTCGAGCCATGCTCTCGATCAGACTGTGGGCGATCTTCGGATTGCTGCGAGTCATGCTCAAAAAATGATCAGCGGGAATCAGCATCACCGTGCTCCGTTCGCGAGCAATCACGGTGGCGTTGCGCGGTTCACCGGTGAACACAGCCATGGCACCGAAAATTTCGTCCTTGGGCACTTCGCCAACCTTCTGCCCATCGACAAAAGCTTCGGCATGCCCGTCGATGATCACAAATACATGGTCGGCGGCGTCGCCTTGGTGAATCAGGATTTCACCGGCTTCGACCCTTTTGAAACCGTTGGTGCTGCGAAACTCCCGCGGTTTCAGTTCGGCCACCGCGTGGGCGAGCAGGGCCATTTGGCCCAACACATATTGGAGAAAATGTTCCGCCCGGTTGGCATCGGCAAACAAGTGTTGCAACACATCACTGCGCCGATAGGGCGTCAAACGCAACGGCCCGTCACTGCACAGGCGCGAATCGCCCCAATCATCACCTCGCAGGAGGCCGATGAAATCGCCCTCCTGCCAATAAAACAGTGCGCGTGTGCCGATGTAGCCGTTGATCACACCTTCAGTCAGCAAAAACAGCTGATCGCCAGGTAGCTGCGCCAGCAAATCCTCAGTCGCTTCCAGCTCAAGTGCCGGCCCGCACGATTCAAGGCCTTCCAGCCACTGTGCAGGCAAATTCTGCAAACGGTTGATCAATGCGTCGGCAAGCGCCGATTGTTCCCCAAGCAGGTACATGACGGTCAGCACCCGTTCAGTTCTTGTGACGCGAGGAAATGGCTTCGAGTTGCTTGTTCAAGGCGTCCTTGCGTTCGGCCGGGATGTCGTTCCAATGCACATCCATCAGAGCGCCCTCGATCGCATACAGCAACACCTTCGACGCACGAAACCCGCGGGTACGCACGGCCCGGTAGGCATCCACCGCGCCCAGGCGCCGCAAGTCCGAGGCGCTGTGGATGCCCACGGCATGCAGCCATTGCGCCGACGTCTTGCCAAGATTCTTCAGGTGTTGCAGTTCATCATTCATCAAGCCTCCTTGCGACGGCCGAATGGTGCGTGGGCGAGCTTCTCAGGAGTGTAGCCATCAGTAGGAAAAGCGTGGTTGTTTGGTCGGATTCAGCCCAAACGCTTCTAAGAAATGACTATCGGGAGGGTGCGAAGGGCTTGCGAACGCAGAAAGAAGGGAGAAAAAACACAACAAAATGTGGGAGCGAGCCTGCTCGCGAAAGCGCTCTGACTTTCACGATCAGGGTGACCGACACTACGTCTTCGCGAGCAGGCTCGCTCCCACCGGGTGGGCGTCGTGTCAGAGAGGGATGCGTGGTTTAGCGAGTGCGATAACGCAGGCGCGTACCGAAATTCATCGACATCAGAATCTCGTCGGCACTCAGCTCCGGCGGGAAGTACGCCCCGGAAATCTGCGCGTGAGCCAGGCTTGCGCCTTCCAGCGATGCGTTACGGAAGTCGATGCCACGCAAATCGGCGGAACGGAAATACGCGTCCCTGAAATCCACGCCATCGGCGTTCAGTTCGCGCAAGTCGAGGCCACGGAAGTCGCCGCCGACCATGTCGATCGGGCCGTCCTGCGGACGCTCCTTGTTGAAGCCTGTGATGTCGTCTTTGTGCAGCAAGGCATATAGCGGGGTGTCGAGAAGTTTCGGCTGGCTCATGTCATATCACCGTTGGTTTTATGACGCCAGTATAGTGCCACTATTTGACGGCCGTGAAGCTAGCGAGGGCTCCACGGCCGAAATAGTTGCTTACAGGCCTGGCAGGCGTTGGCGGATTTGCGCGACCACGGTGTCCAGCGTGCCGGATTCATTGGTTTGCACGCGTTTACTGCGCAGAATCTCTTCCGGCGTCAGTGCTTCACGATTGGCCTGCTGTGCTTCGATCACGGCCAGAGTGGCGTCGGACGGATCTTGTTTGTCTGCCTGACGAATCGCCAGCCAGCTCTCGATCACTGCTTGTGGTGCGTTGCAGTCGAGGATCAGGAACGGCGTGCCGGTGGCTTCGGCGATTTTTGCGGCGCTGTCGCGTTGCTCACGCTTCAGGTAAGTCGCATCGATGACCACCGGGAAACCGGCGTGCAGGATCACTTCAGCGATTTCATGCAGGCGCGCATAAGTCTTGGTGCTGGCGTCGGCACTATAAATGCCGGCCTGCACATCATTGGCCACAGTTTGCTCGCCGAACAGACGCTTGCGCTCAACATCGGAACGCAGACGAATCGCACCCAGTGCTTCGACCAGGCGCATGGCCACGTGGCTTTTACCGACAGCGGAAACACCGTGGGTGATAGCCATGAAACGCGAAGGAATAGTGCTGTAGCTTTCCGCCAGGTTGGCGTAGTTGCGGTACTGGCGCAGGGTAGTAGCGCGCTGCACCGGAGTCGCGTCCGCCGGCATGCTGAACAGTGCAACCTTGGCGCGAACCAGCGCGCGATAGGCTTTATAGAAGTTCAGCACTTCCAGGCCCTGGTAGTCGCCGGTCAGTTCCAGGTATTGGCTGATGAAGCGGCGAGCCAACGATTTCAGGCCTCGGTCTTCCAGGTCCATCGCCAGGAAACCGGTATCGGCCCAAACGTCGGTGAAGCGGAACGGTTCGTTGAACTCGATGCAGTCGAAGATCACCACTTTGCCGTCGATGACGGTGGCGTTGCCCAGGTGGATATCGCCGTGGCATTCGCGGGTGAAACCTTCGGTCTTGCGTTGGGCGAACAGCGGCTTGAGGCGTTCGAAGCTGCTTTCGGCCCAGGCTTTCAGTGCCTCGAGCTGCAGCAGATCGTTTTTGTCGCTGAGGAACGGCAGGATCTGCTCGAAGTTTTGCGCGACCGGTGCCATCACGCTGTCCGGGGTGCCAGCGTCGTGTTCGGCCGGGACCTTTGGCGCGTTGAGATGGAAGCGGGCGATTTGCTCGGCCATTTCATCAATGTGTTGGGTGGTCAGCTCGCCATTGGCTTGCAGGGTGCTGAGCAAACCGGTCTGCGGGAACTGGCGCATTTTCAGCAAGTATTCGATGGCTGGACCGTCGCCGCCCAGTTGCGGAGCTTCGATGCTGCCGGTGACCGGCAACACTTCCAGGTACAAATCGTCGGTCAGACGCTGGTTCAGACGCAGCTCTTCCGCGCAAAAGTGTTCGCGTTGTTCGAGGTTGGTGAAGTCGAGGAAGCCGAAATTCACGGGCTTCTTCACTTTATAAGCGAATGGACCAGTGAGGATCACCCACGAGATATGGGTTTCGATGACCTGGAACCCTTCGACGGGGTGCGGGTAGAGGGCCGGGTTTTGCAGGGCAGCGATCAGTGACTGGCTCACGGGCGATCCTTCAGAGACTGGGGGAAATTCGAGGTCGCCATTATGGCCGCTCGCCAGCCCGACGCAAACCTCGGAGCGCTCCTGTTGAGTATGAATAAAGTGCGTATAATCCGCCGCCATGACTCGAACTCGATCTCCCCGTACCAAGAAAAAACCACCATCCAAGGGCCTGCGCCCGTGGCTGAGCTGGGCCATTAAACTCAGTCTGGTCGGCCTTGTGGTGCTGGCCGGCTTCGCCGTTTACCTCGATGCCGTGGTACAGGAGAAGTTCTCCGGCAAGCGCTGGACCATCCCGGCCAAGGTGTACGCGCGCCCGCTCGAGCTGTTCGTCGGACAAAAGCTCAGCAAGGACGATTTCCTTACCGAACTCGATGCCCTCGGCTATCGCCGCGAAGCCGTGAGCAACGGCCCGGGCGCCGCAGCGGTCTCTGGCAACACCGTCGATTTGAATACCCGTGGTTTCCAGTTCTATGAAGGTCTGGAGAAACCGCAGCCGGTGCGCGTGCGTTTCTCGGGTGATTACGTCGCCGAGCTGTCGGCGACCAATGGCTCCAAACTGTCCGTGGTACGACTGGAACCGCTGCTGATCGGCGGGATTTATCCGAAGAACCTCGAAGACCGCATCTTGATCAAGCTTGATCAGGTGCCGCCGTACCTGCTCGAAACGCTGGTCGCCGTCGAAGACCGCGACTTCTACAGCCACTGGGGCGTGTCGCCAAAATCGATTGCCCGCGCGGTCTGGGTCAACACCTCCGGTGGCAAGATGACTCAGGGCGGCAGTACGCTGACCCAGCAGTTGGTGAAAAACTTCTACCTGACTGGCGAACGCAGCCTCAGCCGCAAGCTCACCGAAGCAATGATGGCGATGCTTCTTGAGTTGCATTACGACAAGAAGGAAATCCTTGAGGCCTACCTCAACGAGGTCTTTGTCGGTCAGGACGGTCAGCGTGCGGTGCACGGCTTCGGTCTGGCCAGCCAGTTCTTCTTCGGTCAGCCGTTGTCCGAGCTGAAGCTGCATCAGGTTGCGTTGCTGGTCGGCATGGTCAAGGGCCCTTCCTACTACAACCCGCGTCGCAACCCGGAACGTGCGCTGGAGCGGCGTAACCTGGTGCTCGACGTGCTTGAGCAACAAGGCGTGGCCACGGCCGAGCAGGTTGAAGCAGCGAAGAAAATGCCGCTGGGTGTTACCACTCGCGGCAAACTCGCCGACAGCTCCTTCCCGGGCTTTATCGATCTGGTCAAACGTCAGTTGCGCGAAGACTATCGCGACGAAGACTTGACCGAAGAAGGCCTGCGGATCTTCACCAGTTTCGACCCGATCCTGCAGATGAAGGCTGAAGCCTCGGTCAATGACACCTTCAAGCGTCTGGCCGGGCGCAAGGGCTCCGATGACGTTGAAGCGGCGATGGTCGTGACCAACCCGGAAACCGGCGAAGTCCAGGCGATGATCGGCAGCCGTCAGGCGAGTTTTGCCGGTTTCAACCGTGCGCTGGACGCCGTGCGGCCGATCGGCTCGTTGATCAAGCCAGCGGTTTATCTGACTGCGCTGGAAAAACCGAGCCAGTACACGCTGACCAGTTGGCTGTCGGATGATCCGCTGACGGTCAAAGGCGCGGACGGTCAGGTGTGGAAACCGCAGAACTACGATCGTCGTTCTCACGGCACAGTGTTCCTTTATCAGGGCTTGGCGCATTCCTACAACCTGTCGACCTCGCGTCTGGGCCTGGAAGTGGGCGTGCCGAATGTTCTCAAGACGCTCGGACGTCTGGGCGTGACGCGGGAATTCCCGGCGTACCCGTCGATGTTGCTCGGTGCCGGCGGCATGACCCCGATCGAAGTCGCGACCATGTACCAGACACTCGCCAACGGTGGTTTCAATACGCCGATGCGCGGGATTCGTAGCGTATTGACCGCCGAAGGCGAGCCGCTCAAGCGTTATCCGTTCCAGATTCAGCAACGTTTCGATCCGGCCTCCATCTACCTGATCCAGAACGCCATGCAGCGGGTCATGCGTGAAGGTACCGGCAGTTCGGTTTATAACGTGTTGCCGAAAACCCTGAACCTGGCCGGCAAAACCGGGACCAGTAACGACTCGCGTGACAGCTGGTTCGCCGGTTTCAGTCAGGATCTGCTGGCGGTGGTGTGGCTGGGTCGTGATGACAACGGCAAGACACCGTTCACCGGTGCCACCGGTGCGTTGCAGGTCTGGACCAGTTTCATGCGCAAGGCCGATCCGCTGCCGCTGGACATGCCGCAGCCGGACAACGTCGTACAGGCGTGGGTCGATTCGCGTACCGGGCAAGGCTCCGATGCCAACTGCCCGGGGGCAGTGCAGATGCCGTATATTCGCGGCAGCGAACCGCCACCCGGCGCTGCGTGTGCAGGTGAAACACCTGCCAGCGGTGAATCGGTGATGGATTGGGTCAAGGGCTGGATGAATTAAGCAAAGAGGGTTTCAAGTGAACAAGTGGTTGATTCCAGCGGTGACCGCCGTGGCTTTGCTCAGCGGCTGCTCTACCGTACAGCGTGGTTCGATCCCGGTGGTCGATTCGGGTACGGCGGTGTCCAACAGCGAACGCATTTCGGCCAATGGCGGCTTCCGCCAAACGACCGTCAAGCGTCCTGTACAGGCGCAGACTCAGGCTATCCCGCAAGGCGACACTGGCGTGGTGGTGATGGTGCCGGGTGGCGGCGCGACGACATCGACACCGATCAGTGCTTCGCCAATCGTGCCGGGTCCGGCGTCGGGCGGCATCACCTCGGGGCCTTACAATCCTTCGCCGGTCGAGTCGGCGCCGATCAACACCGGCAGCTACAGCATGCCTTCGACACCGAGCGGTATTCCTTCGGCCAGCAGTGGCGGCGGTCTGTCGGCGGACGAGCAACTGGATGGCCCGGTGCTTGCCTTGCTGACCACCGCTCAACAGCAACAGGCGGGTGGCGACCTCAACGGTGCGTCGTCCAGTCTGGAGCGCGCGCAACGCGTAGCGCCGCGTGAGCCACAAGTGCTCTATCGTCTGGCGCAGGTGCGCATGGCTCAAGGCGATGCGCCGCAAGCCGAGCAATTCGCTCGTCGTGCGCTGACCATGGCCAACGGCCGTCCGGACTTGCAGGCCAATCTGTGGGACATCATTGCTCAGTCCCGCGAGAAACAAGGTGATTCCGCTGGCGCAGCCCTGGCCCGTCAGAAGGCCAAGGTTTCACTGTGATGGATGCCCGTTTCCCGAAAATCGCCGATCAGTTGCTGCTGATCGAGCGTGAACTACGTACGCAGGGCTGGTGGGATGAAGTTCAGCCATCAATCGAAGCCTTGAGCAGTGTCGAGCCGTTTTCGGTCGACACGCTCGATTTCGAGCAGTGGCTGCAATGGATCTTCCTGCCGCGGATGAAGATGATCCTCGAGCAGGATCTGCCGCTGCCGAATGCCTCGGGCATTCAGGAAATGGCCGAAATGGTTTTCGCCCAGCGCAATCTGGGTGGTAAGGATCGTCAGTTGCAGGTGCTGCTCAAAGAGTTTGATCTGCTGATCACAGCCTCGCGCTAACCCGGAAACTGCCAGTCATCACTGGCAGTTTTCTGCTATCTGCTTCTGCGCTTCTACGATGCGCTCCTGCCGCTGCGCATCATCCAGCCGGCGCAACTGTCCCTCCACCTCTTCTCTCAAGCGCGGATTGTTTTGCAACTGCGCAAGGTTGGTGCGCGCCTGTTCGCAAAACGCCTTGAGCTGCGCCTGTTGGTCAGCGACCTGTTTCTTGACCTTGTCGTCGATGGCCTTCTGATCACCGAGTGCACCGCTACCCGGCATTGCCGCGGGCTTCGGCGCAGACGAGGAGGGCGTCTGTATGGGGGTAGATGGCTGACCTTGTGCAGGCTGCGCATCAAAGTGCGTGACACCCTGGGCATCGACCCATTTGTAGATTTGAGCGGCCATGCACCATGGGCTGAGGCCGATCAGCAGAGTGAGGAGGAGCGTTCGCATGCTGATTCCTTGGCAAAATTGCGCAATTGACGCTAACAGAGTAGCTGTTTTCAGGTTTTTTCTTGCGTTCTCATGTGCTTACCCACAATTAGTCACATAGACGGCTTGACTTGGAGAGGGCGAAACAGAAGAATCCAAAGTCCGCTGTAGAGGGACTGCCAGAAGCAGACCCACTCGGTAGATCATGAGGCGCACATCCGCGCCGACCTGTTACACCCGCAACGCGTTACCTCGCGCTGGGTGGGAAAGGCCCGCAACACTTGGGACGATCCCAATACTTGCTCAGTCAGTGCTGACGTAGTCGGCGACCACCGTCGCTCATGCTCTGCCGAGAAGTAAACCTATTAAGACCCGCCCCTTTTTTGTGGACGGTATTCTGGCGTTTTAGAGGTGAACAACGTGGAGCTTTTATCTGGCGGTGAGATGCTCGTCCGCTTCTTGCGTGACGAAGGCGTCAAATATATCTACGGGTACCCGGGTGGTGCTCTCCTGCAGGGTTACGATGCCCTGTTCAATGACCCGGAAGTGACTCTCATCCTGGT
>NZ_JBIUWQ010000032.1:0-1306 GCF_044743525.1 Pseudomonas sp. NPDC087598
CGAGAAAGAAACCCTGACTTCCCGACTGATCGACCGTCCGATCCGTCCGCTGTTCCCAGAAGGCTTCATGAACGAAGTGCAGGTTGTCTGCACCGTCGTTTCCACCAGCAAGAAAACCGATCCGGACATCGCTGCGATGATCGGTACTTCGGCTGCCCTGGCCATCTCGGGTATTCCGTTCGACGGCCCGATCGGCGCCGCCCGTGTTGCTTTCCACGAAAGCACCGGTTACCTGCTGAACCCGACTTACGAGCAGCAAGCTGCTTCGAGCCTGGACATGGTCGTTGCCGGTACTTCGGACGCCGTGCTGATGGTTGAATCGGAAGCCAAAGAGCTGACCGAAGACCAGATGCTGGGCGCGGTACTGTTTGCTCACGACGAATTCCAGGTTGTGATCAACGCTGTCAAAGAACTGGCTGCCGAAGCTGCCAAACCAACCTGGAACTGGGCTCCACAGCCAGAAGCCACCGAGCTGCTGGCCGCCATCCGTGCCGAGTTCGGCGACGCGATCTCCCAGGCTTACACCATCACCGTCAAGGCCGACCGTTATGCGCGTCTGGGCGAGCTGAAGGACCAGGTTGTTGCCAAGCTGTCCGGTGAAGAAGGTCAGCCTTCGTCCAGCGAAGTCAAAGCTGCTTTCGGCGAAATCGAATACCGCACCGTTCGCGAAAACATCGTTAACGGCAAGCCACGTATCGACGGTCGCGACACCAAGACCGTACGTCCGCTGAACATCGAAGTTGGCGTTCTGCCGAAGACTCACGGTTCGGCGCTGTTCACTCGTGGTGAAACCCAGGCCCTGGTAGTCGCGACTCTGGGTACTGCCCGTGACGCACAACTGCTGGACACCCTGGAAGGCGAGAAAAAAGACCCATTCATGCTGCACTACAACTTCCCTCCGTTCTCGGTAGGTGAGTGTGGTCGCATGGGTGGCGCTGGTCGTCGTGAAATCGGTCACGGCCGTCTGGCCCGTCGTTCGGTTTCGGCCATGCTGCCAGCCGCTGACGTGTTCCCGTACACCATCCGTGTAGTGTCGGAAATCACCGAATCCAACGGTTCGAGCTCGATGGCTTCCGTTTGCGGCGCTTCCCTGGCCCTGATGGACGCTGGTGTACCGATGAAGGCACCGGTTGCCGGTATTGCCATGGGTCTGGTTAAGGAAGGCGAGAAGTTCGCAGTCCTGACCGACATCCTCGGTGACGAAGACCACCTGGGCGACATGGACTTCAAAGTAGCCGGTACCGCCAAAGGCGTTACTGCGCTGCAGATGGACATCAAGATCAAGGGCATCACCGAAGAGATCAGG
>NZ_JBIUWQ010000032.1:1316-72009 GCF_044743525.1 Pseudomonas sp. NPDC087598
CCGAACAGTCGGCCAACGCTCCGACCATGATCGCGATGAAGATCGAAACCGACAATATCCGTGACGTTATCGGTAAAGGTGGCGCGACCATCCGTGCGATCTGCGAAGAAACCAAGGCTTCGATCGACATCGAAGACGACGGTTCGATCAAGATCTTCGGCGAAACCAAGGAAGCTGCTGAAGCTGCACGTCAGCGCGTTCTGGGTATCACGGCTGAAGCCGAGATCGGCAAGATCTACGTCGGCAAGGTTGAGCGCATCGTCGACTTCGGCGCATTCGTCAACATCCTGCCGGGCAAGGACGGTCTGGTGCACATCTCGATGCTGAGCGACGCTCGCGTAGAGAAAGTGACCGACATCCTGAAAGAAGGCCAGGAAGTGGAAGTGCTGGTACTGGACGTGGACAACCGCGGCCGTATCAAACTGTCCATCAAAGACGTGGCAGCGGCCAAAGCTTCGGGCGTTTAATCACCCCTCAGCTTTAGCGCAATAAAAATGCCCCGCCGTGAAAACGGCGGGGCATTTTTTTGTCTGGTAAAAGCAAAATGTGGTGAGAGGATTTATCCCCGTTCGGCTGCGCAACAGTCGTAAAACCAGAAACTGCGGACTGCCTGAAACGCCGAGGTGCTGGATTCACGGCCGCTTCGCAACCGAACGGGGATAAATCCCCTCACCACAATTGGGGGTTTCGAGAGATAACCATCAGGCAAGCCAGAAAGTTGCCGGAGTACAGGACCAGTGCTAGGTTTAGCCCAGCGCCCGTGTAGCTCAGCCGGTAGAGCAGCGCACTCGTAACGCGAAGGTCGCAGGTTCGATTCCTGTCTCGGGCACCACTTCCCTTATTTCACTTTACGGCTCAGATCCTCGACGGTGCGCTTGAGCTGATCCATTGCACGGTCCTGATCGTTGAGCTTCTGTTTCAGATTCGAGATCTCGCTGCTGTTCGAATTGGAGCTGGAGCCACTGTTGCGCTTGAGGTCTTCAACCTGGCGGCTGAGCGTGTCCAGTTGCCGATCCTGATCCTTGACCTTGTTTTTCAGGTCGTCGATTTCCTTGCTGCTGGAACTTGAGCTGGAGCCGCTGTTGCGTTTGAGTTCTTCGATCTGGCGCGATTGGTCGCGGACCGTGTCACGCATCTTTTGCAGTTCGTCGATGCTGATGTCGCTTCTGATGACCACATCTTTGCCGTAATCGTTGTGAATCAGCGAGACTTATCGTTATAGGAAGAGCTGCTGCTACTCAATTCAACGGCCATTGCGCTGGTCGGCAGCGCCAGAACGGTGATCAGGGTGGTGGCGGACACAACAGAAGACATCTTCGAAAAGCTGCGCATCACTGGGTTTCCTTGTGAACAGCAAAAGTCAGTGCCGTTATGGCACATCGCTATGACTGTAAATCCGGATTTATGTTCCGCAGGTCAACTTTTTGTGGGAGAGATGTAAAGAGGCGTGTAATTCGTCATGCAAACGTCCTATATTCGGTGCCTGCATGAGCATCGCCCAGCAGTTTTCAAATGATCCCGAATGGTTCCGAAGGCCGGACAAATCCGAGTCAGAGAGATCCTTGATGATCCAGATCCATCTTCCATTCTTATGATCAGAGAGAACGCCATGACTGAATTAACTCAAGAGCAACGTCACGAAGAAGCGCTGAAGAAGTACAAGCTCGACGCGCCCCAACTGCTGGAAGAGATCAAGGATCTCAGCCCCGACGATCAGAAAGATCAGATCCAGTGGGCCTTCGAAGACGAGGCCGAAGCCCAGGGCTTGCAGCCATGGGAACTGACACTCAAGTACACCAGCACTCCTGAAGAATTCGAGGCGCAACGTCTCGTATTGCACAAAGAGGCGGCCGAAGTATTGGGCGTCGAGTGGGAAGAGTACTGCGAGATGAACAATCTCGTCGTTTGACGAGAGCTGCCAGCTTCAAGCCGCAAGCTACAAGTCAAAGCAGAACCGCTGTGGCTTGCAGCTTGTAGCTTGAAACTTGCCGCTGCTGTTTAAAGGCTCAGTCGCATCGACAGATCCACCGCTTTGACATCCTTGGTCATCGCACCAATCGAGATGTAATCCACCCCGGTCTCGGCGATTGGCAGCAAGGTGCTTTCGTTGATGCCGCCGCTGGCTTCCAGTTTCGCCTTGCCGCCGTTCAGGCGCACCGCCTCACGCATATCGTCCAGGCTCAGCTCATCGAGCATGATGATGTCTGCGTCGGCCGCTAATGCTTCTTTCAGCTCATCCAGACTTTCCACTTCGATTTCCACCGGTTTGCCCGGGGCGATTTTGTGCGCAGCAGCAATAGCCTGCGCGATGCCTCCGCTGGCGGCGATATGGTTTTCCTTGATCAGGAACGCGTCGTAGAGGCCGATGCGGTGGTTGTGGCAGCCGCCGCAGGTTACGGCGTATTTCTGTGCCAGACGCAGGCCAGGCAGAGTCTTGCGGGTGTCGAGCAGTTTGACCTGAGTCGTCTCGACGAAGTCAGCCAGGTACTGCGCGCGCGTGGCTACGCCAGACAGCAACTGGAGGAAATTCAGCGCACTGCGTTCACCGGTCAATAGCGAACGGGCCGGGCCTTCCAGGTGAAACAGCGGCTGGTTCGGTTTGACTCGTTCGCCATCAGCGACTTGCCAATGCACTGCCACTCGCGGATCGAGCTGACGAAACACCGCATCGACCCAGGCAGTGCCGCAAACAACGGCGGCGTCGCGAGTAATGATGGTGGCTTTGGCCAGACGTTCGGCCGGGATCAATTGCGCGGTGATGTCGCCGCTGCCGATGTCTTCGAGCAACGCACGGCGCACGTTGGCTTCGATTTCGGCGGTCAAATCGGCGAGACGTAGATTCGGCATAACGGGCTCCACAAACAAAGTGATTCGATTATAGGGGCATGGCACGAGCCAACCCAAGGCGAGAACACGCGTGCTTGACTGCATCTGGTCGATTTTCTTTGAGTAAACGCACGGCAGGTGTGGTCAGTGGAGGGTGGCCGGGCATAGGGGAAACCCTGACGCCTCTGGCGCTGGGGATAACTTTTGCAAGATAATTCGCCTTGCATTTGACGTCATAGGTTTGACGTACTGATTGGACTTGCGGGAGCGAGCCTGCTCGCGAATGCATTCTTGCAGTGACATTGCTGCGGCTGACACGCCGCCATCGCGAGCAGGCTCGCTCCCACAGGGGATCTGGGTTGGCTTGACCGAACGAATCACCGTTTCAGGAGGCTTGGATGCACAACGACGGGAAAGTAGTGCCTTTGCACAAGGCCGCTACGGATCAGGCGAATCACTCGCCGCTCGCCCGCCTGCCTGTGATTCTGCTTCAGGTTCGCGACAAGGCTGCTCAACAGTTACGCCACGGTTTGCAGGAACTGTTCGATAACGCCGATGACACCCTGTTTGAAATGGCTGACCGGGCGCGCAACGACGTCGAACAGAACATTTTTTTCGAAGCCATGCGCGATCTGCGCCTCAAGCGCAAAAACATCGAGCGCGGTTTTCTCGAACAATTCTTCGAAGCCTTTGTCAGCCTCACGCAATACGACCCCGTACACAACACGCTGCCACGCCCGTTGGTGTATGAAGAGTCGGCGCCACGCACCGATGACATGGAGCGCAACGTGGCCGTGGAGACCATGGTCGGTCGCGTGCTCAAGCGTGACGGCTTCGCCCTCGATCAACTGACTGCGCGACTTGCCGCTCTGCTCGGCAACACACTGGACGATCAGCACAACCCACTCGGCCCGGCGATGCTCTGTGAGTACTTCCTCCAGGCCGGGCGCAACCTAGGCGTCGAGATCAAGGTCAAGTTGATCCTGCTCAAACTGTTCGAGCGCTATGTGCTGGCCGACACCGAGCAACTGTATGCCGAAGCCAATCAACTGCTCAGTGCCACCGGTGTGCTGCCCGAGCTGAAACCGGCACCGGCACGGCGCGCGATTGATCGTGCGGCCGCCGCCATCAGTCGCGAAGAAAACGACGATGCTGCCCCAGCCGACGAAGGCGTGCAGGAAGTTTTCGCCGCGTTACAGGAATTGTTGTTGCATGTGCGTGGCAGCGTCGCGCCGACCCTCGAATCGAGCGCCGCAGCCCAGCCAATCACCACCCGCGATCTGCTGCGCCTGCTCTCGCACTTGCAGCAATATGTGCCGGCGCTGGCGGCGCAGGACGACTTTGATCTGCGCAATCAGCTCGAACAATTGCTGACACGGGTCAGCGTCAAAAGTGGCAAGTCGCGAATCGTCGGTGGTGCAGACGAAGACGTGATCAACCTGATCGCCATGGTCTTCGACTGCATCCTCGAAGACCACAATGTGCCGGACTCGCTCAAGGCCCTGATTGCCCGCTTGCAGATTCCGATGCTCAAGGTCGCGGTGCTCGATAAAAGCTTTTTCAGTCGCAGCAGTCACCCGGCGCGGCGGCTGCTCAATGAAATCGCCGATGCGGCCATGGGGTGGGGCGATTGCGACGGTGAGGCGCGTGACAGCCTCTATCTGCGCATCGAACAAGTCGTGCAGCGCCTGCTCACCGATTTTGTCGATGATCCGGCGATTTTTTCCGAACTGCTGGCCGACTTTCTCGCCTTCACCAGTGATGAGCGCCGTCGCAGCGAACTGCTGGAGCAGCGACTGCGTGATGCCGAAGAGGGCCGGGCGAAAACCGAACTGGCGCGGCGGCGAGTCGAACTGGCGTTGAATCAGGCGCTGTTGGGCAAAGTCCTGCCACCGTCAGTCGTGACATTTGTACAGAACGCCTGGAGCAAGGTGTTACTGCTGACCTGTCTCAAACATGGCGACCAGTCCGCCGAGTGGCAGGCAGATATGCAAACCATGGAACAATTGATCTGGAGTGTGCAACGTCATGACGACGCGGACGCCGGCCTGCGTTTGCTGGCGCTGGTGCCGGGTTTGCTCAAGTCGCTGCGTGATGGCTTGAGCAGTTCGGCATTCGATCCGTTTGCGACCAGTGAATTCTTCAGTGAACTGGAAGCGTTGCATGTGCGCGTTATGGAGCCCTCGACCGAGGCCGATGGGGCTACGCCGACGCCAATGATCGAGGTGTCGCAGCAGATCGTATTGCAAACCGCCGAAGAGGGCGCGATGGCGCCGCGTCTGTCTGATGACAGTGCGGGCCTGCAACAGGTCGATCAATTGCGTGTGGGCAGTTGGGTGGCGTTTCAGGAAGATGACGAAAACACCCTGCGCTGCAAGCTGGCGGCGATCATCGAGGCCACCGGCAAATATGTGTTTGTCGACCGCACCGGGATGAAAGTGCGCGAGCGCAGCCGCATCGGTCTGGCCCTGGAATTCCAGCGCGGTGCGGCGCGTGCGCTGGATGACACCTTGCTGTTCGACCGCGCCCTGGAGTCGGTACTGGGCAATCTGCGGCGACTCAATCACGCCAAGTGATCGCATCGCGGGTGCCGATCACGGCATACTGGGCGCCAACACAGTCGGCGTTGAAGGAAACGGTATGCAGTTGGATCCCGCTAGCGGGTGGTGTCAAGGGGTGCAGGTCTGCCCATCGCCCAACTTCAATGAACGCCCTGCGGGCGAAATTTCCCTGTTGGTGATCCACAACATCAGCCTGCCGCCGGCGCAGTTCGCCACCGGCAAGGTGCAGGAATTTTTCCAGAATCGTCTGGATGTCACCGAACATCCCTACTTTGCAGGGATTGCCGACCTACGGGTCTCGGCGCATTTTCTGATCGAACGTGACGGCAGCGTCACCCAGTTTGTCTCCTGTCTTGAGCGGGCGTGGCATGCTGGCGTGTCGATCTTCGAGGGGCGCGAAACCTGTAACGATTTTTCCGTGGGCATCGAACTCGAAGGCACCGATGATCTGCCGTTCACCGACGCGCAGTATCAGGCGTTGACGGCGCTGACGCGCCAGTTGCAAAGAGCATTTCCGGCTATCACCGGCGCCCGCATTTGCGGGCACAGCGACATTGCACCCGGGCGCAAGACCGATCCTGGCCCGGCATTCGACTGGGCGCGTTACCGCGCAGCCCTGGCACAAGAGGAAGGACAATGAGTTTTCTGGTGTTACTGCTGGCGGTCTGGATCGAGAAGTTCTCGGCCCTGCGCCATCGGGTTCAACGCGATGGCGGATGGATCCGCGAACTGCACAAACTCGAAAGCAGCGAGCGACTGGCGACGCAGCCATGGCTGGTGCTGACGATTCTGGTGCTGCTGCCGGTGGCCCTGCTGGGATTGTTGCTGGTGGTGCTGGAACCGGTGGCTTATGGCTTGCTGGCCTTGCCGGTGCATTTGCTGGTGGTGATTTACAGTCTTGGACGTGGCGATTTGCTTGGTGGTCTAGGGCCGTTTCGCGATGCCTGGCGCCGTGAAGACCTGCAAGCGGCGGCGCATGTCGCCAAACGTGATCTGAATATCTGCGCCGACAGTGGCGAGCAATTGCTCGACCGGGTGCAGGGGCATCTGCTGTGGCAGGCCTATCAGAGTTTCTTTGCGGTAATTTTCTGGTATTTCGTGCTCGGTCCGGTGGCGGCGCTGGCTTATCGCTTGTTGGCGCTGGCTGAAGAACACGGTCAAAACCAGGCGTTGGTCGAGCGTGCTGCGCAGTTGCGCCATGCGTTCGATTGGGTGCCGGTGCGCCTGTTGGCGGCGAGTTTTGCCTTGGTCGGCAACTTCGTTGCAGTCAGTCGGGTGATGCTGCATGAGTTGCTCAACTGGAACATCAGCGCTGCACAACTGATCAACAAGGTCGGTTTGGTCGCCGGGGAAATCCCGCCGCCGGTCGTCGGCCCGGAAGGCATCAACACCCTGGATTGCCTGTGGGAACTGCTGCTGCGTGCGGCAGTGCTGTGGTATGCCGGGTTTGCCTTGTGGACCGTTTTGATTCACTGATACTCGGTACTGAAATTTATTGTGGCGAGGGAGCTTGCTCCCGCTGGGTGGCGAAGCCGCCCCCGTTGTTGATCATTAGCAACCGGTTTACCGGATTTGCGGCTGCTGCGCAGCCGAGCGGGAGCAAGCTCCCTCGCCACAGGGTTGCTATCGATCGCAATCTTGTCGTTAACCTTAAGTTACAAAACCTCCCTCCGATTTGAGCTATACAGAGATGGCGCCCGATAGTGGCTATCTGCTGTCTCTGCGCGCCTGCCAATAAAAACAAGAAAAACCAAGGGAGACTTCCAGTGAAGAGCTTGCTCTATCCCGCCGTCTCGCTGATGAACCGTCTGAGCTTCGGCATGAAGTTCAGCCTGATCAGCGTGCTGTTCCTGGTGCCGATGCTGGTGACCAATTTCTATCTGGTGCGCGATTCCTATCGCGAATTCCAGGGCACTCGCGTCGAGCTGCAAAGCCTCGACCTGCTCGGTAGCAGCCTGACCCTGCGCCGGGATCTGGAGACGCTGAACAATCTGGTGCAGATCAACGTCACCCTCGGCCAGTCCGGCAAGGCCGGCAATGTCGAATCGCAGATCAGCAGCCTCGAACAAGCGGTGTTGACGCGCCTGCAAGGGCTGACGGCGATGAGCGACGATCCAGAGCAGATCAAGGTATTCGACGGCAAACGCGATGAAATGATTGCCGCGTTCAAGGCTCAGCAAGCGGAAAACTCCCTGCAAAGCAAAAGTGCACTGATCGGCAAGTTGCTCGCCAGTGCGCAGATTTTCAGTCAGATCATCACCAGTCAGGCCGGTCTGAGCCGAGACAACCAGGGCGACATTCGTCAGCTCAGCGAATTGGTCACGCTGGTCACGCCGACGGTGACGCAGACCCTCGGCGAAGGCCGGGCCATGGGCTCGTATTCGTTGGGGCAGGGCTTTCTCAACAGCTCGTCGAGCACGCGTTTTGATGAGTTGCTGGTGCAGATCGAAAAGCTTCAGGCGGAATATGGCCTGAAGCTGCAGGACGCACTCGGTTCCAGCAAAGCCGCGCGTGAATCCCTTAGCGCGCAGGCCGACAACAGCAAGGCGTCGTTGAAGCAGGCGAGCGAGTTGTTCGAAGAGCAAGTGGTGATGGCCGACACGCTCGATGCGCCGTGGCAGGCGTTTTATGAGCAGGTCACCGGGCTGATGGACAAGACCTACCAGCTCAACGAAGCCACCTTGAAATTCCTCGACACTCAATTGCAGCACCGGCTGGCGCAAAACCGCACGCACATGGTCTTGCAGGCCGTGGCGCTGTCGGTGGTGTTCGTGCTGATTTTCTATCTCTACGGCGGTTTTTACGCCTCGACCCGCACCACGCTCAAACGTCTTGGCGCGATGATGGACAAAGTCGCGGCGGGCGACATGACGGTCAACTTCAAGGCCAACAGCCGTGATGAATTGGGTGAGTTGGGCGAGGTGTTCAACGGCACGGTGAGGAAGATTCACGATTTGATCGAGCGGGTCGGCCATACCGTCAGCGAAGTCGAGCGTCAGGCCGGGCAGGTTGAAAATGTCTCGGCGCAAAGCAATCAGGCGGTGGCGGGCCAGCGTACGCAAATCGAGCAAGTGGCCACCGCGATGAACCAGATGTCGGCGACCTCACTGGAAGTGGCGCGCAGTGCGGCCGCGGCGGTGAGCAGTGCCCACAGTGTGAATGACGAAACCATCAGCGGGCGCGGTCTGGTGGAGTCGCAACAGGGCAGCATCGCTGCGCTGGCCAGCGAAATCGATCAGTCGGTGCTGGTGATCAACCAGCTCGCCAGCGACAGCCAGTCGATCAGCCGCGTACTGGAAGTGATCAAGAGCATCGCCGAACAGACCAATCTGCTGGCGCTCAACGCTGCGATCGAGGCGGCCCGGGCGGGTGAGCAGGGGCGCGGTTTTGCGGTAGTCGCGGATGAAGTGCGCACCTTGGCCAAACGTACCCAACAGTCGACCGAAGAGATCGAACAGATGATTGCCAAGCTTCACGGCGGCGTCGGCGCGGCGGTGAAAGCCATGGGCGTCAGCCATCAGATGGCCAACGGCACGGTCGGGCAGTCGGAAAAGGTCCAGCAGGCATTGGAAAACATCCTCGGTGCCGTGGGCATGATCGTCGACCAGAACCAACAGATTGCCGCCGCCGTCGAGCAGCAAACGGCCGTGGCGCATGACATCGACCAGAATATCGTCGAGATCAACCGCGCCGGTGAACGCACGGCGCAAGGTGCGCACCAGACCGAAGACGCCAGTCGGGCGTTGTCAGCCCAGGTGGTAGAGCTCAAACAACTGATCAGCGCGTTCCGTGTCTAGGCTTTATACAAATTCCTTGTAGGAATGGGCCTTTGTGGCGAGGGGATTTATCCCCGATGGGGCGCGAAGCGCCCCCAATGCCTGAGTTAGAGATTTATCTAACGTGTCGTCGATTTTTTTGGGGCTGCTGCGCAGCCCATCGGGGATAAATCCCCTCGCCACAAAGATTCCCTCCTCAAGAGTCAGGGCGCTATCAGAAACTTTTGTAATACTTTTCCACGTTCAGTTGTAGGCCGAATCCTGTTTTTCTCCCCGCACTGGCTTTCCGTCATCAATGAGCCAGTATTCCTGTTCATCTGATCGCGTAGAGGAGGCCGCTCATGTCGGTTGCAACCTTGGGAGTCCTGGGCCGCTGTGCCCATTGCGAGCAGACGCTGCTGCTCAAGCCTTGGCAACTCAACGCTATCGCGATCAATGAATCGTTCACCTGCGAGCACTGCCAGAAAGCCCTGGAGCTGCGTTGCCCCCAGCAGATCAAACGCTTCAAGTCGCTCGATTCACTGGCGTTGCTGCGCTTCAGCGCTTCGGTGACGGTGTGCACCGCGTTGCTGGTGGCGTTGGTGATGGAGTGGGTGGGGCTGCTGAGTGTCACCGAACAACTGAACGCCTCGCTGATCACGATTTTCGTGTACTTCGTGGTCGTTCGTTATGCCCGGCATCGTCAACACATGACGCTGATTCTCGAGGCCGCCAAGGCCCACGCCGATTGACTACCAGCCAAACACTGCGCAGCTGTTGGCGGTGCTGGCAGCGGCCAGTTGTTCGGGGGGGATATTCATGATCTGCGCCAGCGCCGCACAGATCGCCGGCAGGTGCGCCGGGCTGTTGCGCTGGCCGGGGAACATGGCGGGCGCCATGTCCGGTGAGTCGGTTTCCAGCACAATCGAATCCAGCGGCAAATCCGCCAAAACCCGATGCATACGCAGCGCCTGCGGCCAGGTCGGCGCGCCACCGAGGCCGAGTTTGAAACCGAGTTTGATGTATTCGCGCGCCTCTTCACGGCTGCCGGCAAACGCGTGGATGATCCCGGCGCGTTTGAGCCCGAAGCGCTTGAGCGTGGCAATCACTGCCGCGTGACTGCGGCGGACATGGATCAGCGCCGGCAAATTGAAATCCGCCGCCAGTTGCAACTGCGCGTCGAACAGCGCCTGTTGCCGCTCGCGGTCGAGGGTTTCGATGAAGTAATCCAGACCGATCTCGCCCACCGCACACAACTGTCGATGACCGCGCAAGCGTGTCAACCAGTCGCCGAGTGCCTGCAAGTCTTCGGGTCGATGCTGATCGAGATACACCGGGTGCAAACCGAACGCCGCGTACAAGTCCGCGTCGCTCTGCACCAGATCCCACACCCGTTGCCAGTTACCCTCGTAGACACCCAATACCACCATTCGCCGCACCCCGAGGGCGCGGCTTTCGGCGAGCAACGCCGAGCGATCAGCGTCGAAGTCGGGGAAGTCCAGGTGAGTGTGGCTGTCGATCAGCTCCACGGTTCAGTCCCGGTGAATACGCTGCTTGAAGGTCCGCGCGATGGCTTGCACACCCGGCTTGTATTGCGACTGTTCAACGGCGGCCAGCGCCAGTTCCAGTGCCTTGTCGGCGATCAACTGGTGCTGCTGGGCCATGGCGTTGACCGGCAGTGGCAGGAAGTCCAGTAACTGTGTATCGCCGAAGGTGCCGAGGCGCAGCGGACGGGATTTCAGCGGGAAGTCATGCAGCGCATCGAACACGCCCTGCAACAGTACGTAGGAAGTGGTCACCAACGCATCCGGTAAATGCCCCAGACGTTGCAGGAGTTCTTCCATCAATTGCTTGCCGCATTCGCGACTGAACGATTCGGCGTGCTCGATCAGCACTTCGCCTTTGAAATCGCCCAGCGCTTGTTTGAAGCCGGTAGCACGTTCCTGGCTGATGCTCAGCTCAGGACGAGCGCCGAGCAGCACGATCTGTTTTGGCTGTGGATCGAGCAGGCTCTGCGTCAGGTGTAGGCTGGCTTCGCGGTCGTCGCTGATCACCGAGCAGAAATGCTCGGGGTCCATGACCCGGTCGATGGCGATGATTGGCGTGCCCTTGGCCTGCAACTGACGATAGCTGTCATCGCCAGCCGGCAGGCAACTGGCGACAATCAGCGCATCGCAGCGGCGGGCACGGAACAGTTGCAGCAGTTGGCGTTCGCTGTCCGGCGCATCGTCGGAGCTGGCGATCAGCAGCTGATAGCCGCGTGCCCGTGCGCCTTGTTCCAGCAGTTTGGCGATTCGTGCGTAACTGGGGTTTTCCAGATCCGGCAAAATAAAGCCCAGCGTGCGCGTGTGACGGCTGCGCAGCCCGGCCGCTTGTGGATTGGGCGTAAAGCCGTGCAGGTCGACCACCGCGCGCACGCGTTCGACGGTCGCGTTGCTGATGCGCTGCTGTTCGGCCTTGCCGTTGATGACGTAGCTGGCGGTGGTCACGGACACTCCGGCCAACCGCGCGATATCACTGAGTTTCAACTCGGGATTTCCTTGTTGTTTCGAGCATGCCGCGAGATTTTCGCCAATCCTACCCGATTAGGGCAGACGACTTATTGCCTACGCGCATCCGACAAGTTGGACTTCAAGGATGGGACATTATCGAGTAACGTGCCGATCAATCTAGATTAAACGTTTCAGCAAGCGTATTTTCTACGTTTTAGACGCCTTTGGCCGGTTCTGCCGTGAAACCGCCAAAACTGCCGCTGAAAAGCAGGCTGTCCAGCGCCTAAGCTGCAACCATTGAAAACAATACCTGGCTCTCAGAAAGGGCCAAAAAGGAGATCGCATGCTCGAGCTCACTATAGAGCAGATATCCATGGGCCAATCGGCTGTGGATAAATCCGCTGCTTTGCAATTGCTGGCCAATCATCTGGTGGCCGATGGCCTGGTCGCTGATGGATACCTTGCCGGATTGCAGGCGCGGGAAGCCCAGGGCTCGACCTTTCTCGGTCAAGGTATTGCCATTCCCCACGGTACGCCCGAGACCCGCGATCAAGTGTTCGCCACGGGCGTGCGCCTGATGCAGTTTCCCGACGGTGTCGATTGGGGCGATGGCCAGATCGTTTATCTGGCCATCGGCATTGCGGCCAAATCCGACGAACACCTGCGTCTCTTGCAACTGCTGACCCGTGCCCTCGGTGAGACCGATCTCGGTCAGGCGTTGCGCCGCGCCAGTTCGCCCGAGGCACTGCTGAAACTGTTGCAAGGCGCGCCGCAGGAACTGGCGCTGGATGCGCAGATGATCGGCCTTGGCGTCGCCGCTGACGATTTCGAGGAACTGGTCTGGCGCGGTGCGCGTCTGCTGCGTCAGGCCGATTGTGTGAGCAACGGTTTTGCCGGCGTCTTGCAGCAAGTCGAAGCGCTGCCGCTGGGCGATGGTTTGTGGTGGCTGCACAGCGAACAAACCGTGAAGCGTCCGGGCCTGGCGTTCGTTACGCCGGACAAACCGATTCGCTATCTCGGCCAACCGCTGAGCGGCTTGTTCTGTCTGGCCAGTCTTGGCGAGGCGCATCAGGCCTTGCTCGAGCGTCTGTGCGCATTGCTCATCGAAGGTCGCGGCCATGAGTTGGGCCGCGCCACCAGCAGCCGTAAAGTCCTCGAAGTGCTCGGCGGCGAGTTGCCCGCCGACTGGCCGAGCGCCCGTATTGCGTTGGCCAACGCGCATGGCTTGCACGCACGGCCGGCGAAGATTCTCGCGCAATTGGCGAAGCGTTTTGACGGCGAAATCCGCGTGCGCATCGTCGACAGCCAGGACAGCGCCGTATCGGTGAAGAGCTTGAGCAAACTGCTCAGCCTCGGTGCCCGCCGTGGTCAGGTGCTGGAGTTGATTGCCGAGCCGAGCATCGCCGCCGACGCATTGCCGGCCTTGCTCTCCGCCATCGAGGAAGGCCTCGGCGAAGAAGTCGAGCCGCTGCCGGCCGTCAGTCAGCAACGCGAGGTCATCACCGAGATTGCTGAAGTGCTGATCGCGCCTGCATCCGGCAGCCTGCTGCAAGCGATTCCCGCCGCCCCCGGCATTGCCATCGGCCCGGCGCATATTCAAGTGCAGCAGACCATCGAATACCCGTTGCGTGGCGAGTCCGCTGCCATCGAACGCGAGCGTCTCAAGCAAGCCTTGGCCGATGTGCGTGCGGACATCCAGGGCTTGATCGAACGCAGCAAAGCCAAAGCCATCCGCGAGATTTTCATCACCCACCAGGAAATGCTCGACGACCCGGAACTGACCGATGAAGTCGACACGCGCCTCAAGCAGGGCGAGAGCGCTGAAGCGGCGTGGATGGCGGTAATCGAAGCCGCCGCCAATCAACAGGAGTCGCTACACGATGCCTTGCTCGCCGAGCGTGCGGCGGACCTGCGCGACATCGGTCGCCGGGTGCTGGCGCAACTGTGCGGTGTGCAAACCCCGAGTGAACCCGAGCAGCCGTACATTCTGGTGATGGACGAAGTCGGCCCGTCCGACGTGGCGCGGCTCGATCCGGCGCGTGTAGCGGGGATTCTTACCGCTCGCGGCGGTGCCACGGCGCACAGCGCCATCGTCGCCCGCGCCCTCGGCATTCCAGCGCTGGTCGGGGCTGGCGCAGCGGTGTTGCTGCTGGCGCCGGGCACGCCGTTGCTGCTCGACGGCCAGCGCGGCCGCCTGCACGTCGACGCTGATTCGGCTACGCTGCAACGCGCCACCGAAGAACGCGACACGCGCGAGCAGCGCCTCAAGGCTGCCGCCGAACAACGTCATCAACCGGCGCACACAACTGACGGTCACGCCGTCGAAGTGTTCGCCAATATCGGCGAAAGCGCCGGGGTGATCAGCGCAGTGGAGCAGGGCGCCGAAGGCATCGGTCTGCTGCGCACCGAACTGATTTTCATGGCTCACCCGCAAGCGCCGGACGAAGCCACACAAGAAGCCGAATACCGCCGCGTCCTCGACGGTCTCGCCGGGCGCCCGCTGGTGGTGCGTACGCTGGACGTCGGCGGCGACAAACCGTTGCCGTATTGGCCGATCGCCAAGGAAGAAAACCCGTTTCTCGGCGTGCGCGGTATTCGCCTCACGTTGCAGCGTCCGCAGATCATGGAAGCGCAGTTACGTGCCTTGCTGCGTGCAGCGGACAACCGGCCGCTGCGGATCATGTTCCCGATGGTCGGCAGCGTCGAAGAGTGGCGGCAGGCCCGCGACATGACTGAACGTCTGCGCCTGGAAATCCCGGTCGCCGACCTGCAACTCGGCATCATGATCGAGGTGCCGTCCGCCGCTCTGTTGGCGCCGGTGCTGGCCAAAGAGGTCGACTTCTTCAGCGTCGGCACCAACGACCTGACCCAATACACCCTGGCCATCGACCGTGGTCATCCGACCCTCTCGGCGCAGGCTGACGGCTTGCACCCGGCGGTGCTGCAACTGATCGACATCACCGTGCGCGCGGCCCACGCCCATGGCAAATGGGTCGGCGTCTGCGGCGAGTTGGCAGCCGATCCGCTGGCGGTGCCGGTGCTGGTCGGCCTCGGTGTCGATGAACTCAGCGTCTCCGGGCGCAGCATTGCTGAAGTGAAGGCACGTATCCGCGAACTCAGCCTGACCGAGGCGCAAACCCTTGCTCAACAAGCCCTCAGCGTGGGCAGCGCCAACGAAGTGCGTGCATTAGTGGAGGCCCTGTAATGGCCAAGATTCTCACCCTGACCCTCAACCCGGCGCTGGACCTCACGGTCGAGCTGTCACGTCTGGAGGCCGGTCAGGTCAACCGCAGCGACGAGATGCACACCCACGCCGCCGGCAAAGGCGTGAACGTCGCGCAGGTGCTGGCCGACCTCGGCCATCAACTGACGGTCAGCGGTTTTCTCGGCGAAGACAACCTGCAAGCGTTCGAAACCCTGTTCAGCAAACGCGGCTTTGTCGACGCGTTCATCCGCGTGCCGGGCGAGACGCGCAGCAACATCAAAGTCGCCGAGCGCGACGGTCGTATCACCGACATCAACGGTCCGGGACCGGTGGTCGATGCCGCCGCGCAGCAGGCATTGCTGGATCGTCTGGTGCAGATCGCGCCGGGTCATGACGCGGTGGTGGTTGCCGGCAGTTTGCCGCGTGGCGTCACGGCACAGTGGTTGCGCGAACTGATTGAGCGACTGAATCAGCTCGGTCTGAAAGTCGCCCTCGACAGCAGCGGCGAAGCGTTGCGCGCCGCGTTACAGGCCAGTCCGTGGCTGATCAAACCGAACACCGAAGAACTGGCTGATGCCCTCGGTTGCGAGGTGGTTTCCCACGCGGCCGAGGCGCAGGCAGCGGCGCGTTTGCATGCGCAAGGCATCGAGCATGTGGTGATCTCCCATGGCGCCGACGGCGTGAACTGGTTCAGCGTCGGTTCGGCGTTGCATGCCACGCCGCCGAAGGTCAGCGTTGCCAGCACAGTGGGTGCCGGTGATTCGCTGCTGGCCGGCATGCTCCACGGTTTGCTCAGCGCCGACACGCCCGAGCAAACCCTGCGCACGGCCACGGCGATTGCGGCGATGGCGGTCACCCAGATCGGTTTTGGCATCAACGACAGTGCGCAACTGGCGCAACTCGAACAGGGCGTGCGCGTGCGCCCCCTGACAGAACAATAAGAGGGTTTGTCATGAAGTTAGCCATTGTTACGGCTTGCCCGAACGGCATGGTCACCAGTGTGCTGTGCGCCCGTTTACTCGATGCGGCGGCCCAGCGGCAGGGCTGGAGCACCAGCGTCGAAGTGGTCGACGCGGCGCACCCGGAACGCGAGTTGTCGGCGGCGACCATCGAGGCGGCGGAGTGGGTGTTGCTGGTCGTCACCGGTGACATCGACATGACGCGTTTTATCGGCAAGCGCGTGTTCCGGATTGCTCCGGCGCAGGCGTTGCAGGACGTCGAAGCAGTGCTGCGTCGCGGGGCTGCAGAGGCGCAAGTCTACGTGGCTGCCGAGGCTGCGCCCGCTGCCGTTGCTCAGCGCGTGCCGCGCATCGTCGCGATCACTGCGTGCCCGACCGGCGTCGCCCACACTTTCATGGCCGCCGAAGCGTTGCAGCAAACCGCCAAGCGTCTGGGCTACGACTTGCAAGTCGAAACCCAAGGCTCTGTCGGCGCGAAAACGCCGCTCAGTGCAACGGCGATTGCCGAGGCTGACGTGGTGTTGCTGGCGGCGGATATCGAAGTCGCCACCGAGCGTTTTGCCGGCAAGAAAATCTACCGTTGTGGCACCGGGATTGCGTTGAAGCAATCGGAAGCCACGCTGAAAAAAGCCCTCGCCGAAGGTCAGGTGGAAAGCGCCGCGAGTGACGGTAAGGCCTCTGTCAAACAAGAGAAAACCGGGGTCTACAAACACCTGCTGACCGGCGTGTCGTTCATGCTGCCGATGGTGGTGGCGGGCGGTTTGATGATCGCGTTGTCGTTCGTTTTTGGTATCACCGCGTTCAAGGAAGAAGGCACGTTGGCGGCGGCGCTGATGCAGATCGGCGGCGAGACCGCGTTCAAGTTGATGGTGCCGCTGCTGGCTGGTTACATCGCCTACTCGATTGCCGACCGTCCGGGGCTGGCGCCGGGGATGATTGGCGGTTTGCTCGCCAGCACCCTGGGCGCTGGATTTATCGGCGGGATCGTGGCCGGGTTTATCGCCGGTTACGCGGCGAAATTGATCAGCCGTTACGTGGCGCTTCCGCAAAGTCTGGAAGCGTTGAAGCCGATCCTGATCATCCCGTTGTTCGCCAGTCTGATCACCGGTCTGGTGATGATCTACGTGGTCGGCAAGCCTGTGGCGGGGATGCTCGCGGCGCTCACGCATTTCCTCGACAGCATGGGCACCACCAACGCCATTCTGCTGGGCGTGCTGCTGGGCGGCATGATGTGCGTCGACCTCGGCGGGCCGATCAACAAAGCGGCGTATGCGTTTTCGGTGGGGCTGCTGGCGTCGCAAAGTTACGCGCCGATGGCGGCGACCATGGCTGCGGGCATGGTGCCGCCGATTGGTCTGGGCATCGCCACGTTCATCGCCCGGCGCAAGTTCGCCCAGACTGAACGCGAGGCCGGCAAAGCGGCGCTGGTGCTGGGGCTGTGTTTTATCTCCGAAGGGGCGATTCCGTTTGCCGCGAAAGACCCGTTGCGGGTGATCCCGGCGAGCATTGCCGGCGGTGCGCTGACCGGTGCGTTGTCGATGTATTTCGGCTGCAAGCTGATGGCGCCGCACGGTGGGTTGTTTGTGCTGGCGATTCCCAACGCGATCAATCACGCATTGCTGTATCTGCTGGCGATTGTCGCGGGGAGTTTGTTGACGGCCGTCGTGTACGCAACGGTGAAACGGCCTGAGCCCGTCGAATTGGCGCTGGAACCCGCCAAGGCCTGACTGATAACACAACTCCCCTGTGGGAGCGAGCCTGCTCGCGAATGCATCTGCCAGCGACATGTAGGTTGACTGGTACACCGCTTTCGCGAGCAGGCTCGCTCCCACAATAGTTAGTGGTGTCATGGCGAGTTCACATAGGCGTGCTTTAGTTTTCCTTTTTTCAGGGAGAACGCCATGAGCGATTTCAATCTCGGTCGCCGTCGGGTCATGCAAGCCGTTGGCGCCGGGCTGCTGATGCCGGGGCTGGCGCCGGCAGTGATCGCCTCGGTCAAGGACCGGCCACAACTCACCGACGGCGTGCAGTCCGGCGACTTGCAAGGCGACCGCGCGATGATCTGGAGCCGCAGCGATCGCCCCGCACGGATGGTGGTCGAGTGGGACACGCGCAGTCAGTTTCGCAATCCACGTCGGCTTGTCTCGGCGCTCGCCGATGCTCACAGTGATTTCACCGCCCGCGTCGAACTCACCGGGCTGCCCGCCGATCAGGCGATTTTCTATCGCGTGTATTTCAAGGACGCCCGCACCGGTGTCGCCAGCGAACCGTGGCTCGGCCACTTGCGCAGCGCCCCGATGGCGCGGCGCAATATCCGTTTCGTCTGGAGCGGCGACACCGTCGGCCAGGGTTTCGGCATCAACCCGGACATCGGCGGCATGCGCATCTACGAAGCCATGCGCCTGCGCCTGCCGGACTTCTTTATCCACAGCGGCGACACCATCTACGCCGACGGCCCGGTGCCGGCACAACTGACCACTGAGGGTGGCCGCGTGTGGCGCAACATCACCACGGAAGCCAAGAGCAAAGTCGCCCAGACCCTCGATGACTACCGCGGCAATTACCGCTACAACCTGATGGACGAAAACATCCGCCGCTTCAACGCCGAAGTGCCGCAAATCTGGCAGTGGGACGATCATGAAGTGGTCAACAACTGGTCGCCGGGCAAGCAACTGGATGAGCGCTATCAGGAGAAAGATATCCATACCCTGGTTGGCCGTGCACGCAAGGCCTGGCTGGAATATTCGCCGATGCGTTTACAGGCTGCCGACGGTGGCGGGCGGATTTATCGCAAGGTGACTTACGGGCCGATGCTCGATGTGTTCGTGCTCGACATGCGCAGTTATCGCGGCGCGAACGACGACAACCTCGGCGCGGCAAAACCGTTCCTCGGGCGTGAACAACTGGACTGGCTCAAGCGCGGATTGAAGAAGTCGAAAGCGCAGTGGAAGGTGATCGCGGCCGACATGCCGATCGGGCTTGGTGTGCCGGATGGCGAGGTGAGCCCGGGTGTGCCGCGTTGGGAAGCGGTGGCCAACGGTGATCCTGGCCCGGCTCAGGGACGCGAGCTGGAGATCGCTGAACTGCTCGGATTTCTACGTGCGCAGCAGGTGCGCAATTTCGTCTTTCTCACGGCAGACGTGCATTACTGCGCGGCGCATCACTACCACCCGGATCGTGCGGCGTTTCAGGATTTCGAACCGTTCTGGGAGTTTGTTGCGGGGCCGTTGAATGCCGGGAGTTTCGGGCCTAATCCGCTGGATAAAACCTTTGGCCCGGAGGTGGTGTTCGAGAAGGCACCACCGACGCAAAACGCTTCGCCATTTGCCGGGTTTCAGTTTTTTGGCGAGGTGAATATTGAAGGGCAGAGCGGGGAGATGAGTGTGGTGTTGCGGGATTTGAATGGGGTGTCGGTGTTTGAGAAAAAACTGCAGCCGGTTTGATCACCGTGTCCCCTGTGGGAGCGAGCCTGCTCGCGAAAGCGGACTTTCAATCAACATCAATGCTGAATGTCAGACCGCCTTCGCGAGCAGGCTCGCTCCCACAGGGGGATGAGTAATGTCAGTAGACGTCGCGACGATAACGGCCCTGCTCGATCAGTCTTTCAACTTCAGCCGCGCCGAGGATGTCGTTGAGCACTTGATCGACGCCGGAGGCCATCCCCTGAAGGCTGCCACAGATGTAAATCACCGCTCCCTCGGCCAGCCACTTTTTCAATTCATCGGCAGATTCACGCAAGCGATCCTGCACATAAATCTTCTGTTCCTGATCCCGCGAGAACGCCAGATCCAGCCGCGCCAGATCGCCATTGATCAACCACTCTTCCAGCTCCGCACGGCAGAGGAAATCGTGCTCACGATTGCGCTCGCCAAACAGTAACCACTGGCGCGTTTGACCATCGGCAATCCGCGCCTTGAGCAGACTGCGCAGCCCGGCCAATCCCGTACCGTTACCGATCAGAATCATCGGCACGGGCTGGTTCGGCAGGTGGAAACCGCTGTTGCGCCGCACGCGCAAACTGATGCTGCCGCCCACTGGCGCATGCTCGGTCAGCCAGCCGGAGCCGATGCCGAGGCTGCCGTCGGCGTGTTGTTCCTGACGCACGATCAACTCCAGCACGCCGTCGGCGGCAATCGAGGCAATCGAGTATTCGCGCAGGGTCAGCGGCACCATCGCATCGACCAGCGACTGCGCATGCAGACCGACCAGATGGGCGCGATGCTCGGGCAGTTGACGTGTCGCCAGTGCCACTTCAAGCGGCTCTTCGAGGCCGTTGATGGTCACCGACGTTTCGCCACGAATGCCGAGGCCGTCGAGGAAGTGCTCGATCACCCACGGGCAGTTGCGCGGCAGCACCTCCACCAGATCGCCGGCCAGCCAGCTGCTGGTGCTCGGCGCGCTGAGGCCCAGCAGATAAACCGGTGAACCGCTGCTGTCCGGGTTCATCAGTTCACGGCGCACCAGAGTCCAGTTGTCGTAGCTCGGCGCTTGCCAGGTGTCGACCGGTGTCTGCCCGGTGAGCATGCCGAGCTGGGTTTGCCAGTGACGCAAGGCGTAGGGGTCGCCACTGTCGACTTCCACCGGGGCGAACAGGGTCTTGCCACCGTGCTCGCTGAGCCACTGATGCAGGCGATGGGCGAAACCACAGAAGTGCTGATACTGACGATCGCCCAGCCCGAGCACGGCGTAGTTCAGAGTGTCGAGAGCGGCTGCCTTGCTCAGCACCTTGCGCTCGAAACCACGAGCGCTGTCCGGTGCCTGACCGTCACCAAAGGTGCTGACCACAAACAGCGCGTTGTCCGATTCCAGCAGATCCTGCTCGCTGACATTGGCTAGCGGCTGCACCTTCACCGGCAACCCGGCGGCCTGCAATTGGCCGGCAGTCTGCCACGCCAATTGCTCGGCGAAACCGCTCTGGCTGGCGAAGCCGATCAGCCATGCCGATGCATCACCGGCCGGTTGTTCGAGACCTTTGCGTGCGTCCTTGATCTGCTTTTTCTTGCGCCGACGATCAAGGTACAGCAGCCATCCGGTGATGAAGAACAGCGGCATGCACACCGCCGCGAGAGTGATGATGATCCGCCCGACGAGGCCGAAATAGCTGCCGACGTGCAGTGCGTAAATGCTGGTCAGCAGTTGCGCCTTGAAGCTCTTGTCAGCGTAGCGGTCGACGCGTTTGACGATGCCGGTGGCCGGGTCGAGGGTGATCTGGTTCAGCGCGCGATCATGTGGCGAGCTGTCGAGCAGGTAGAACACCGTCGCCGGTTGACCGGCCACCGCTGGCATGCGGATGTTGTAGGCGGCCAGACCCGGCCCGGCAGCGCTGTAGATGCTGCTCCACATCGCCGCGTAATCGGCCGTCGGTGCCGGGCCTTCCGGTGCCGGGCCGCGATTGCGCACGCGCTCGTTTTGCGGGGCGTCGGACAGCAATTTGGTCAGGCCCTTGTTGTACCACTCGTAGGACCACGACAACCCGGTCAGCGCCAGCAGCAGATAGACCAGCAGGCACCAGGTGCCGGCCACCGAATGCAGATCCCAGTTGAAGGCGCGGCCCTTTTTCTTCCAGTCCAGGGTCAGCCACACGCGCCAGCTGTTCCACTGGCGCGGCCAGCGTAAATACAAACCTGAGAGGCAGAAGAACAGCAGGATCAGGGTGCAGGCGCCGGTGATGTTGCGCCCGGTATCACCGATGGCGAGGAAACGGTGCAGTTGCAGCATCAGGCCGAAGAAGTCCTGGCCCACGGCGTCGCCCATGAACTCGCCGGTATACGGATCGAAGTAGCGCATTTCGCCGCGGCGCTCGCCTTTGGGCGGGGTGAAATACACGCGTGCCGCGTTGCCGCTGTCGGTCTCGACCCAGAGCATCGAGACCTTTTTGGCGGAAGTGGCTTCGATGCGCTCCACCAGTTCAACGGGCGGCAGGACACCGGCGACTTGCTTTTCCACCTGCAGCACTGAAGGGTTCAGCGCCCGCAGGATTTCGTCCTGAAACGAATAAGCCGCGCCGGTGATGCCCATCAAGGCCAGCACCAGGCCGGCGGTGATGCCAAAAAACCAGTGCAACTGGAACAGGGTTTTCTTCAACACGTCACTCGCCGTCCATTCGGAAATTGTCTTCACGGCGCGCATTATGCCGTGGGTTATCGAGAAGCGTTCTTTATTACGCACAAAAGCCCCGTTCAACCAAATGAACGGGGCCAAACCTTACGGCGCATTCCCTGTAGGAGTGAGCCTGCTCGCGATAGCGTCGTGTCAGTCAGCCTCTACTTAACTGACCCACCGCTTTCGCGAGCAGGCTCGCTCCCACAGGTTTCTACATCGGTCAGAAGTGGAAGTTGGTGCTCAACAGTGCCGTACGGCCCGCTGCCTGATTGGCGAAGTGGGTCGAGAAGGCTTTGTCGTAGTAGGTTTCGTTGGTCAGGTTCTGCACGTTGAGTTGCAGGTCGACGTTCTTGCTCAGCTTGTAGGCCGCCATCGCGTCGTAACGCACATACGAATCGACCATGGTGGTGTTGGCCACGTTGCCGAACACGTCGTCGACATAGAAGGCGCCGCCACCGATGGTCAGCTTCGGCGTGAGCTGGTAAGTGGTCCACAGGCTGGCGCTGTTTTTCGGCGTGTTAGGCAGTTGGTTGCCATCGGTGGCGCGGTTCAGCGGGCCGCCATCAACCTGCTCGCTGTCCATGTAGGCGTAACCGGCGAACACTTGCCACTTGTCGGTGATCTTGCCACTGGCGGACAACTCGACACCTTGTACGCGGGTCTTGCCGGCGTTTTCGTACGACGTGGTGTCGACTTGCACACGCGCGTTTTCTTTCTCGGTGCGGAAGATGTCAGCCGTCAGCGACAGACGATCGTTGAGCAAGTCCCACTTGGTGCCGATTTCGTAGTTCTTGGTGGTTTCCGGCTCCATGTCGCTGCTCAGCAGGTTTTTGCTGCGATCAACGGAACCGCCCAACGGGTTGCCGTCCATGCCTTCGCCGAGGGTGTTACCCGGTGGGGTGGCCGAGGTGGCATACGAAGCGTAAATGCTGCCGTTTTCAGCCGGTTTGTAGACCACGCCGAACTGGCCAGTGACGAACTCGCTGGTGTCTTTGCCTTTGGCTTCAACACCTTTGTTCACCGTCGTCGAGCCGTCGGCTTCATAGGAGCGGTACTTGGTGTCGAAGTGGTCGTAACGCAGACCCATGTTCACCAGCCACTGCTCGTTCAACTCCAGAGTGTCGAACACATACAGCGCGTAAGTGTTGGCCTTGGTGTCGGTGCCTGCGTAGTTACGCGAGATCGCGCCGTTCCACGGATCGTTCGGATTCGGGTTCGACAGCGAGGTGCAGTTGTAGCCACTGGATGCGCCGATCATCGATGGCGTGCAGTTGCTGCTCGAAGGCACGTTGGTGGTGAGCGGCGTGGTGTCGGTGTTGACGTTGTACGAGGACTTCTGGCTTTCCTCACGGGTGTATTCAACGCCTGTGGAGAAGCTGTTCTTGAAGCCGGCGACGTAGAAGTTGCCGAAGAGGTCAGTCTGGTTGGTGGTGGTCTCGGTGTTGCTCACCCGAGTATTCGCCCGACGCCAGAGGCTGCCGTTGTTGACGTTACCCTTGCTGTCGTCCGGCTGGGTGAGGATGTAATCCTGCATGCTGGTGCCGTGACGCAGGGTGTTCTTGATGGTCAGCGAGTCGCTCAAGTCGTGCTCGATGGCGAAGGTCGCGGTGTCGGTGCGGCCCTTGCGGAAGTCGCGATCCAGACCGTAGAAATTGCTGTGGTCGCCACCGGCGTACGGCTTGTCCGGATTGGACTTGGTGCGTGGGTTCGACAGTGTGTACGGAATGCCCGAGTCCGGGGTGTCGTTGCTTTCGAGATGGTAGTAGTCGAGGTTGACGCGGGTGTCGGTGCCCAGGCCAAACGCCAGCGACGGCGCGATGCCCCAGCGGTCGTAATCGACTTTGTCGCGACCGGCGACGTTGCTCTCGTGGCTCATCAGGTTCAAACGGCCAGCGGCGGTGTCGCTGAACTGGTAGTTGCCGTCGAGGGTGTAACGCTGAGTCTGGTCGGAACCCCAGGTGAACCCACCGTCGAACGAGTTGCCCAGGTGTGCTTTTTTGCTCACCAGGTTGATGCTGCCGCCTGCCGCGCCGCGACCACCGATGGCGGAGTTCGGGCCTTTGCTGACTTCAATATTTTCGACGGCGAAGATCTCGCGGCTCTGTGAACCGGTGTCGCGCACGCCGTCCAGGTAAGTGTCGCCCTGGGCGTCGAAACCACGGATGAACGGACGGTCGCCCTGTGGGTTGCCACCTTCACCGGCACCGAAGGTGATGCCCGGCACAGTGCGCAGCGCGTCCTGCATGTTCAGGGCGCCGGTGTCTTTGAGGACTTGTTGCGGAATAACGGTGACCGAGCGCGGCGTGTCGACCAGCGGCGCGGTGTACTTGGGCGAGGAGGCTTTCTCGACCTGGTAGGACGTCGGGTCCTGAGCTTCGCCAGTGATGGCGGTAGCGTCCAGGGCGATGGCATTTCCGGCGGCTTTGCTGTCGGTCTTTTCGGCGGCAAACACCATCTGGCCGGCGGAGCCTGCGGTGATAGCCACACCGATTGCAGAGGCGAGCAGACGTGGTGAACTGACCGGTAATTGTGCGTGTTGACGTGCCATTTTTATTCCCCTCCCCAAGGATTTGAGGCGGCGGAATATAGGGTAAACAGGTATTCGTATCAATTGCGAAACATTGCTAACTGCACTGAATTTACATTCTTTACAGTTTAGCCTTACGGTTTTTGCCGGTTCATTCGTCTTGCGGGTTGTACATGGCCAATAAGAATCAATACCATTGCCGCCTCTTTGCCTTCAGGTGACATTGCCATGCTGCTGCACATTCCCGCTCTGTTCGAAAAAGACGAGGTGCAGCGCATCCGCCAGGCGCTGGAGCAGGCCGATTGGGCTGATGGCAAGATCACCGCGGGTTATCAATCGGCCAAGGCCAAACACAATCTGCAACTGCCCGAAGGTCATCCGCTGGCGAAGGAAATCGGCGCTGCGCTGCTCGAACGGCTGTGGAAAAATCCGCTGTTCATGTCTGCCGCGCTGCCGCACAAAGTGTTCCCGCCGTTAGTGAACTGTTACACGGCGGGCGGCAGTTTCGATTTCCATATCGACAACGCGGTGCGCCAACCCAAGGGCAGCATCGAACGCGTGCGCACGGATCTGTCGGCGACGCTGTTTTTCAGCGAGCCTGAGGATTACGACGGCGGCGAACTGGAAATCCACGACACCTATGGTACGCAACAGGTGAAGTTGCCGGCCGGCGACATGGTGTTGTACCCCGGCACCAGTCTGCACAAGGTCAATGCAGTCACTCGAGGCGCGCGATATGCGTCGTTCTTCTGGGCGCAAAGCCTGGTGCGCGAAGACAGCCAGCGCGCATTGCTGTTCGAAATGGACGGCGCGATTCAGCAGCTCACCCAGGACCTGCCTGATCATCCGTCGCTGATCCGTCTCACCGGCACTTATCACAACCTGCTGCGCCGCTGGGTCGAGGTATGAGTTTTCAACTGCGCCGCGAAGAAGTCCTCGATGCCTCAGGGCTGGCAGCGATGCTTGAGGAAAGTCCGGCTCGCGCCGCGCAGGCGATTCTGCTGGCGGCGGGCGAGGGTGAGGTAGAAGCGCAGGCGCTGCTTGGACAGATTCTTCTGGACGGGCACGGCATTGCGCAGGATCAGCCTCTGGCGCTGCGCTGGTTTGGCATAGCTGCCGGGCGCGGGCATCTGATGGCGCGCAACATGCTCGGTCGTTGTCATGAGCACGGCTGGGGTTGTACGGCAGACGCAACGATTGCCGCGCAGCACTATCGGATTGCGACGGATGCCGGACTGGATTGGGCGATGTACAACTTCGCCAATCTGCTGGCGACCGGGCGCGGGGTAGCGGTGGATCATCTGCAGGCGCTGGCGTTGTATCGGCGCGCGGCTGAACTGGGCCATGCGAAATCGATGAATCTGCTGGGACGCTATCTGGAAGAAGGGCAGGTGTGCCCAGCGGATCCGGTCGCGGCTCGTGACTGGTATCGGCGCTCGGCTGAGGGTGGTGATTTTCGCGGGCAGTTCAGTTTTGCGGCGGTGTTGGCGGATGAAGGCCGGATCGATGAAGCAGTCATATGGCTTGAGAAAGCCTTGGCCGGCGGTAATCTGAATTTCCTGCGGGTGGCCAGTGAAGCGCTGTCCAGTGCGACAGATCCAAGGATTCAGGCGTTGGCATCCAGATATCAACTGCGTACAGATGAGCTGAGCAGCAACGCATAACCCCTGTGGGAGCGAGCCTGCTCGCGAAAACGGTGGGTCAATGCAGGTGATGGTGTCTGACAGTATGCCTTCGCGAGCAGGCTCGCTCCCACAGTGGGGATCTCCATCCATCCAGAGACACAAAAAAGCCCATGACACGTCATGGGCTTTTTGCATTACGGTTTCAGTGCTTACACGTAGTAAGACTTCAGCGGCGGGAAGCCATTGAACTCGACCGCGCTGTAACTGGTGGTGTAAGCACCGGTCGACAACCAGTACAGACGATCACCGATCGCCAGGTTCAGCGGCAGGCCGTACTTGTAGTTCTCGTACATGATGTCGGCGCTGTCGCAGGTCGGGCCGGCGATCACGACTTCTTCCATCTCGCCTTTCTTCTCGGTCCAGATCGGGAACTTGATCGCTTCGTCCATGGTTTCGATCAGGCCGGAGAACTTGCCCACATCGGTGTACACCCAACGCTCGACGGCGGTGCGCGACTTACGCGCGACCAGCACCACTTCGCTGACCAGAATGCCGGCGTTGGCGATCAACGAACGGCCCGGCTCCAGAATGATTTCCGGCAGGTCATCACCGAAATCTTCTTTCAGGAAGCGGATGATTTCTTCGGCGTAGGTTTCCAGGCTGTTGGTGCGGGTGATGTAGTTGGCCGGGAAGCCACCGCCCATGTTGATCAGCTTCAGGTGGATGCCGTCTTCTTCTTTCAGGCGTTCGAAGATCACTTTGACCTTGGCGATCGCGGCGTCCCAGACGCTGATGTCGCGCTGTTGCGAACCGACGTGGAACGAGATGCCGTAAGGCACCAGGCCGAGGTCGCGGGCGAGGATCAGCAGGTCCATGGCCATGTCGGTCTGGCAGCCGAATTTGCGCGACAGCGGCCAGTCAGCCGTGGTCGAGCCTTCAGTCAGGATGCGCACATAGACTTTCGAACCCGGCGCAGCCTTGGCGATGTTGCGCAGGTCGGCTTCGGAGTCGGTGGAGAACAGACGCACGCCCTTCTCGTAGAAGTAGCGGATGTCCTTGGATTTCTTGATGGTGTTGCCGTAGCTGATGCGGTCCGGGCTGACGCCGCGATCCATCACCTTGTCCAGCTCATAGATAGAGGCGATGTCGAAGCTCGAACCTTTCTCTTTGAGCAGGTCGATGATCTCGACGGCCGGGTTGGCCTTGACCGCGTAGTAGACCTTGGCGAATTCGAAACCGGCGCGCAGGTCATCGTAGGCCTGGCTGATCATCGCGGTGTCGATCACCACGAACGGGGTTTCCTGTTTGTCGGCGAACGCCTTCATTTTGTCGAATGTAGCGCGCGCGAAATAGTCTTCGACCTGGATCGACATGCTGGGAGCTCCTATGGGCAAACTCGTAAAAACAATGGGTGCAAATGAACGCCCTCCGTATCCCCACTTTGGTTCGCCTACTTCCCAAGGCATGTCGCCGAAAGCAAAAAGGCCACGGGAGTGAAGCTTCCCTTGGCCTTGCTGTCTCGTCGTCAGTACTTGAGCCGGATGGATCGTTTCCAGCATGGACGTTCGGCGCGAACTTTAGGGCGTGAGGGGCCTGAGATCAACTAAAAATGTCGCGTTTTTGCACGCTTCTGACGTGCGTCGCTTTCATCACTCTTTGTAGCCGACCAAGATGACGGGCAGATGTTCCCCGGGAATTTCAAAGTGTTAAAAATACCTGCACGTTCGACGCTTTTGTGCGCCAAGTCATGGGTAAGTGTGATGGCAGCAACATCGGCGACGTTGGCGGCGAGAGGAGGGTTTGAGAGGGGATTTGGCTGATATGACAGGGTCTTTTGCCGGAAGAGAAAACACCGTGGTGTTGATATTTTTTTCCAGCCTTTGAAAACACAAAAAAACTGTGGCGAGGGAGCTTGCTCCCGCTGGGCTGCGCAGCAGTCCTCGCTTTTTTCAAAAGAAGGGCCGCTACGCGACCCAGCGGGAGCAAGCTCCCTCGCCACAGGTTCAGTGATTGACTATTTATTGATCAGGCGACTACCGCTTCGGCTGGCGAGACGATGCTGGTCTTCATCCCCCGCGAACGACCCGAACTCAAGTAAGCCGCAATCGATTCTTGCGTCACCTCACCGAGGAACACTCGCTCGGCATCCATCACCGGCAGCCACGCACGATTGAACTCGTACATGCGCGACAACAGAATGCGCAGATGTTCGTCGTACGCCGCCGTGGCGTTGAACTCACGCAGATATTGCGCGCAGGTGCCGGTCTGACGGTGCAGGTCGCGACGTCGCACATACCCCAGCGCCTTGTTCTCGGCGCAGGTGACCACCACGTAGCGACGGTCATGCTCGTCCATCAGTTCCAGCGCATCGGCCACCGGGGTTTCCGGGCTGACCGACGGCGCGTTGTCCGCCGCATCTTCTGCTTTGACCAACAGCAGGCGCTTGAGCGTGCTGTCCTGACCCACGAAGTTGCTGACAAAATCGTCTGCCGGGTGCGCAAGCAACGTGTCCGGGTGGTCGATCTGCAGCAGTTTTCCGGCGCGGAAGATCGCGATCTTGTCGCCGAGTTTGATCGCTTCGTCGATGTCGTGGCTGACCATGATCACGGTCTTGTTCAGCGCTCGTTGCATCTCGAAAAATTCGTTCTGGATCATCTCGCGGTTGATCGGGTCGACCGCGCCGAACGGTTCGTCCATCAGCAACAGCGGCGCATCCGCCGCCAGTGCGCGGATCACGCCGATGCGCTGTTGCTGACCGCCGGACAATTCACGCGGGTAACGATGCAGATACTGCTTGGGCTCCAGCTTGATCATGCTCATCAGTTCGCGGGCACGGTCGTGGCATTTCTGTTTGTCCCAGCCCAGCAGCTTCGGCACGACGACGATGTTCTCTTCGATGGTCATGTTCGGGAACAGACCGATCTGCTGGATCACGTAGCCGATGTTGCGGCGCAGGGTCACTTCATCGAGGTCGGTAGTGTCTTCACCGTTGATGAGGATCTTGCCCGACGTCGGTTTGATCAGACGGTTGATCATTTTCAGCGTGGTGCTTTTGCCGCAGCCCGATGGCCCGAGGAACACACAGATTTCGCCTTCATTGACGGTCAGGCTTACCGAGTCCACGGCTTTGACATCTTTGCCGTTGCTTTGGAAAGTTTTGCTGAGGTTTTGAAGTTCGATCATTTGAGCAGTCCTTTTGGAGTCAACGAGCGTTGCAGCCATTGGAGAAACAGGTCAGCGAAAATGGCCAGGAGACTGACCAGCAGTGCGCCGACGATGAGCATCGACATGTCACTGCGGCTGATTGAAGCGAGGATTAACACGCCGAGGCCGCCGGCGCCGATGGTCGCGGCGATGGTCATCACGCCGATGTTCATCACCACGGCAGTGCGCACACCGGCAAGGATCACCGGCACCGCAATCGGCAGTTCGACCATGCGCAGACGTTGGCCGAAGGTCATGCCGATGCCACGTGCGGCTTCACGGATACCCGGCTCGACGCCAGTCAGGGCGAGGTAGGTGTTGCGCATGATCGGCAGCAGTGAATAAAGGAACACCGCGGTGATTGCCGGCATCGGGCCGAGGCCCTGGCCGAACTTCGAATAGAACGGCAGCAGCAGGCCGAACAGCGCAATCGACGGCACGGTCAGCAGCACCGTGGCGTTGGCCTGCAATGGGCCGGCGAGGCTCGGGAAGCGCGTCATCAGAATGCCCAGCGGCACGCCAACAACAATCGCCAGCGTCACGGCGATGCCGACCAGCGTGATGTGCTGCCAGGTCAGGTGTATCACCTGCTGCCAGTCGAGATGGGAAAAGGCGTTCAAGAATTCCATGACTTCTCCTCTCTTAATTCAGTGGATGCTGGCGCAGGAAATCAGCGGCAACCGACGACGGACTTTCATGATCGACATCGACCCGTGCGTTGAGCTGGCGCATGGTTTCGTCGTCGAACAGTTCAGCCAGTGGTTTCAGTTGCTCGGCGAGTTTCGGGTGGGCATCGAGGTAGGCCTGACGCACCACGGGCGCTGCGGTGTAGTCGGGGAAGTAATGCTTGTCGTCTTCCAGCAGCTTGAGGCCGAAGGCGTTCAAGCGACCGTCGGTGGTGTAGACCAGACCGGCGAATACCTGACCGTTGCGCAACGCCGTATAGACCAGGCCCGCGTCCATCTGACGGATGTTTTTGCGGGTCAGGTTCATGTCGTAGAGCTTGACCATGCCGTCGAGACCGTCGGAGCGGTTGGCGAACTCGGTGTCCAGCGCCACCAAGTGATTGGTCTTGGCTTCAGCCTGCAACACTTCGTTCAACTGGCTGATGTTGTTGATCTGCGGATATTCCTCGGCGACGTTTTTCGGCAGGGCGAGGGCGTAGGTGTTGCTGAATTTCGACGGCGTCAGCCAGACCAGGCCTTTTTTCGCGTCGAGTTCTTTCACCCGGGCGTAGGACTGTGCGCTGTCGAGTTTCTCGGTGACATGGTTGTAGGCCACCAGCGACACGCCGGTGTATTCCCAGAGCATGTCCAGTTGTCCGCTTTCGTGGGCGCTGCGCGCCAGATTGCTGCCCAGACCGCCGGTGATCTGCGCGTCGTAGCCTTTGCTGCGCAGGTATTGCGCGGTGATTTCCGCGAGCAGGGTCTGCTCGGTAAACACCCGGGCGCCGAGGCGGATCACGGGTTTTTCAGCGGCTTGCGCCAATCCTGCGAACAGCAGGACGCAACTTAAGATCAAGCTAAGTCGTTTCATATTCATTCCTTCGCAAAAGCCTTAAGACGGGCGCAAACCGCGTTCCAGCCAGAGGCGGCTGGCGAGGGTGACGACGCCATCAAGCAGCAAGGCCAGCAGCGCGGTGCACGCGGCGCCGAGCAGCAGTTGCGGCTGATTGTTCAGGGCGATGCCGGGGAAGATCAGGCTGCCGAGGCTGTTCGCGCCGATCAGGAACGCCAGCGGCGCGGTACCCACATTGATCGCCAGCGCGACACGCACACCACCGATGATGATTGGCACGGCGTTGGGCAGTTCGACTTGCCACAGCACCTGACGCGGGGTCATGCCGATGCCGACGGCGGCTTCTTTCAGCGAACCCTGGACGTTTTTCAGGCCTTCGTAGGTGTTGCGCACGATCGGCAGCAACGAGGCGAGGAATAAAGCAAAGATCGCCGGACCACTGCCGATGCCGAGAATGCCCAGAGCAATCGCGAGTACGGCCAGCGGTGGCACGGTGTTACCGATATTGAAGATCTGCATGAAGCGTTCAGCGCGGCCGACCATGGTCGGGCGACTGAGAAAGATACCGGCGGGGATGCCCACGACAAGGGCGGCCAGCATTGAAGCGAGGACGAGAATCAGATGAGCTTGCAGGTAAAACAACAAATCGTCGCGGTAGTGTTCGATCGTGTTGATGCCGATCCAGTGGACCAGCAGGGCCAGGAGCGCGATCACCACCGCACCTCCCATCAGCCCTTTGCCATAGCGGATAGCCACAGGCGGACTCCTTTTTTTGTAGTCGGCGAGCGCAGTCCCGTGTGGCAAGCCAAGCCTTGGCTGCCGGGAGTGTCGTTCGCGAAAAGTAGCCGTTTTTCAGAGCCGGCAAAGCGGTCTGAAAGCGAGCCATGAGCGCAGCCTCGTCAGGCTAACTTGCTGATTTTTCAGCCCCTGACGAAAAGTCGTAACAGGGGATGGACGTCTCCGTGCTTTAAAAGGTTCCCATCTGAGGCAGCATTTGGCCACCCTTAATGTGCTCAACGGTTCGGTTATTGCACTGACTTGGGCTATAATCGCGGCCCTTTTTTGAATCACCGCCAGGCGATTTCCCATGACCAACCAGGCCGCCGAAGTCGCGAAACGCCGCACTTTCGCCATTATTTCCCACCCCGATGCTGGTAAAACCACGATCACCGAAAAGCTCCTGTTGATGGGCAAGGCGATTGCTGTGGCCGGTACGGTGAAATCCCGTAAATCCGACCGCCATGCGACATCCGACTGGATGGAGATGGAGAAACAGCGGGGTATTTCCATTACCACGTCGGTCATGCAGTTCCCGTATCGCGACCACATGGTCAACCTGCTCGACACCCCGGGCCACGAAGACTTCTCCGAAGATACCTATCGCACTCTGACGGCGGTGGACTCGGCATTGATGGTTCTCGACGGCGGTAAAGGTGTAGAGCCTCGGACCATTGCGCTGATGGACGTCTGCCGTCTGCGTGACACGCCGATTGTCAGCTTTATCAACAAACTCGACCGTGACATCCGCGACCCGATCGAACTGCTCGACGAAATCGAAGCCGTTCTGAAGATCAAGGCTGCGCCGATCACCTGGCCGATCGGTTGCTACCGCGATTTCAAAGGCGTGTACCACCTGGCCGACGACTACATCATTGTCTACACCGCCGGGCATGGTCACGAACGCACCGAAACCAAGATCATCGAGAAACTCGATTCGGACGAAGCTCGCGCGCACCTGGGCGACGAGTACGATCGCTTCATCGAGCAGTTGGAACTGGTGCAAGGCGCCTGCCACGAATTCAACCAGCAGGAATTCCTCGACGGTCAACTGACCCCGGTGTTCTTCGGTACCGCGCTGGGCAACTTCGGTGTCGATCATGTGCTGGATGCTGTGGTTGATTGGGCTCCGCGCCCGCTGGCCCGTGTCGCCAACGAGCGGACTGTCGAGCCGGTTGAAGAGAAGTTCTCGGGCTTCATCTTCAAGATCCAGGCGAACATGGACCCGAAACACCGCGACCGCATTGCCTTCATGCGTATCTGCTCCGGCAAGTACGAGAAAGGCATGAAGATGCGCCATGTGCGCACCGGCAAGGACGTGCGCATCGGCGACGCCCTGACGTTCTTCTCTTCCGAGCGTGAGCAGCTGGAAGAGGCGTACGCCGGCGACATCATCGGTTTGCACAACCACGGCACCATCCAGATTGGCGATACTTTCAGCGAAGGCGAAACTTTGGGCTTCACCGGTATTCCGCACTTTGCTCCGGAATTGTTCCGTCGTGTGCGTTTGCGTGATCCGCTGAAGTCCAAGCAGCTGCGTCAGGGCTTGCAGCAATTGGCTGAAGAGGGCGCCACTCAGGTGTTTTTCCCTGAGCGTAGTAACGACATTATTCTTGGCGCCGTGGGTGTGCTGCAGTTTGATGTGGTCGCTAGCCGCTTGAAGGAGGAATACAAGGTTGAGTGCTCGTATGAGCCGATCACTGTGTACTCGGCGCGCTGGATTGAATGCAGCGACAAGAAGAAGCTTGAGGAGTTTTCCAACAAGGCTGTGGAGAACCTGGCTTTGGATGGCGGTGGTCACCTGACCTATCTTGCTCCGACGCGGGTTAACCTGGCGTTGATGGAAGAGCGGTGGCCGGATGTGAAGTTCCGGGCGACGCGTGAGCATCACTAAGCTTTGAGCTGATTTATCTGAAGCCCCCTAGGTGTAGGCCTTTGGGGGCTTTTTTGTTGGTTTGGTTTTGGGGGTATATCCGTTTTTTCGGTGATGGCGGCTTAGGGTTTCGCCCTTACGGCGACTCACTTTTTTTACAAACGCCTAAAAAAAGTAAGCAAAAAAACGCTTGCTCCTACGTTCGGCCCGCTCGCTGAGGCTCGGGGTTCCTTCGCTCCGGGATCGATCCGGGCGCAGCGCCTACGGTTTGCTGCGCTGCACCTCCTCTCGCTGTGTTTGGCTGCGCCAAACGGTCGCTGCGCTCCCACCCCCGGATCAATCCCTCCACTCAGCCTGCCGAAGTCGCCCGTGAATCAAGATCAAAAGCTGCAGCCGAGCTAACGCTCATCCTGTTGAGTGGTGAGAGGCAAAGGCAGAGGCGATGCGTGTTCTGGTGTTGCTTTTCTGTAGGAGCGAGCCTGCTCGCGAAATCGGCCTACCAGCCGCCCCATGTCTTGCAGACTGCACCCAATCCTTGTGGGAGCCTGGTTTGCCAGCGATGGCGACCTCCCAGCCGCCCCATATCTAGCAGATTGCATACGATCCAATTGTAGGAGCGAGCCTGCTCGCGAAAGCGGCCTGCCAGCCGACCCATGTCTTGCAGACTGCCCCCAATCCTTGTGGGAGCCTGGCTTGCCAGCGATGGCGGCCTGTCAGCCGCTCATTTTCTAATTGAATGCACCCAATCCAGCTCAGCCCGGCGAAGGCTGCGATCTTTTGGTCTTGAAAAGCAAAATCAGAAGATCGCAGCCTTCGGCAGCTCCTACAGGGGGTGTAGGGTGGTTCCGATTTTGTGGTTTCAGGCGTTCAGAGGCGCGACAACTGGCGTATTGACCGTTAGTGTTCCGGTTCACTCAGGCAGCTTCAAGAGGTCAATGGAATGGCGAGTCGACTGACTCATCTGCTGCGGATCAACGGTTATTTCGGTGTGATGGCCTGGGTGCTCGCCGCGCTTCTGTTCATTAATCGGCTGAGCAGCATGGTCAAGCTGTTCATGGCGCTGTACCTGCGTCAGGAGTTGGGGCTGGCGATTGAAACGGTCGGCTGGCTGTTGTCCGGTTACGGCGCGGGGTTGCTGGTCGGTTCGATGGTTGGCGGTTTGCTCAGTGATCGTTTTAAGACGGCGCGACTGACGGCGGCGCTGTTTTTTCTGTCGGCGTGGACTCTGCTGTCATTGGGTTTGATCACCGACGTAGCGTGGCTCGGCGCATTGCTGCTGTTCAGCGGTGTGCTCGACGGGGCGATTCGAACGCTGCATCAGCGCTTGATCATGGAGTATTGCGAGGTTGCGCAACGCGCTCGCGCACAAGCCCTGAGCCGGGTCGCACGAAACCTTGGCATGGCCGCCGCTGGCGTTGCCGGCGGGGTGCTGGCGCAGGTCGATTTTCGTTGGGTGTTCTTTGCCAGTGCGGCGCTGACGGTGCTGGCCTTGCTCTGGTTTGTCCGCACGACCTGGCGGCGACCGGTGCTGAGTGTCGAGGTAAAAACCGAAACCGGTTCAGGTTTGCCTTATCGCGACAAACCCTTCCTCTGGCTACTGGCCGCGACGGTCGTGCTTGGCATGGCGTTCGACACCGTTTACAGCACGCTTGGCAACTATCTGCGTGATTACTATCGGCTGAGCACCGAGGCCATTGGTTGGCAGTTCGGCATCAATGCGCTGCTGGTGGTGACTCTGCAGATTCCGCTGACCCATTGGGGCGAACGCTGGAGTGCGCGGGCGCAACTGATGGCCGGCAGCGTGTTGCTGGCCTTAGGGCTGGGCATGTTGCCGTTGGGCAGCGGGTTGTTTTACGTCTGTCTGTCGACGGTGATCTGGACATTGGGCGAGGCGCTGTTCATGCCGCCGTTGAATGTGCTGGTCATGCAGTATGCGCAGAGTGGCAAAAGCGGCCAGTACTTCGGTCTGTTCTTCATGAGCTGGAGCGCGAGCGCGCTGTTGTCGCCCGTGCTCAGTGGTCAGCTATATGGCCACGCTGGCGGGCACAGTGTGTGGCTGGCCAGCGCGTTATTGGCGTTGATGAGTATTCCGCTGACTTATCTGGCCACGCGTCCCGCCCGGCAACAGGCGCTGTAGCGAGTTGCTTAGCTGATCCGGCTATGACGGTTATTCGAAACAGGTCTGTCAGGCAACGGCATTTCTGCGGGTTCATTAGCGTCCTATCTGGTGAACCCGGCTGATCGGAACTAGATTTCATTCAGCGCCGGATCGGCATTGCTGTTTCACCTGCACAGGATGGACTCGGTCATGAAAAACAGGTTGCTACGCGTTTTACTGCTATTGAAAGTGATGGTCATGCTGTCCCTCGGCACCGCGACGGCCTGGGCCGAGTGCGAGGATCACGATTCGCAGGCATTCAACGGAAAGATTGGGCACAGCGGGTTGATGCTGGCCAAGTCCGAATCCGAACCGGGCGATCAGGGGCAGGGCGGCGCCGCCGATGACGATGACTCGACCACTGACGAGCCGGACACCGATGATCCGGACGCCGACGAAGGCGATAGCCAGTCGTAGATCGCGGGCAAAAGAAAACCCCTTCTGCCTCGACTGATGCGCAATCGAGGTGGAAGGGGTTTGGTAACACTTTAAACCCGGGTAAAACACGATCCCCTGTAGGAGCTGCGGCACGCTGCGATCTTTTGATCCTGATTCTAAAAATCAAAAGATCGCAGCGTGCCGCAGCTCCTACAGGTTTTGTGTTTGTCCGCAGATCTTTTTACGCCGCACCGTCGAGGAATTGCTCGGCGTAGTGGCATGCCACCTGCCGATTGTCGAGCGCACGCAATGCGGGCTCTTCAGTGCTGCAACGTTCGGTCGCATACGGGCAGCGTTTGTGGAAAGCGCAGCCCGGTGGCGGGTTCAGCGGGTTGGGCAGTTCGCCGACGATCTTGATTTTCGGCTTGTTCGGGTCCGGGTGAATGGTCGGGGTCGCCGACAGCAACGCCTGGGTGTATGGGTGCAGCGGTCGTTCGTAGATGTCGTTTTTCGGGCCCATTTCCACCGGGCGACCGAGGTACATCACCATCACGTCATCAGCGACGTGTTGCACCACCGCCAGGTTGTGCGAGATGAACACGTAAGCGGTGTTGAACTCCTGCTGCAGGTCCATGAACAGGTTCAACACCTGCGCCTGAATCGACACGTCCAGCGCCGAAGTCGGTTCGTCCGCCACCAGCACTTTCGGCTGCAGCATCATTGCCCTGGCGAGGGCGATCCGCTGGCGCTGACCGCCGGAGAACATGTGTGGATAGCGCTGGTAGTGCTCGGGACGCAAGCCGACCTGCTTCATCATCGCCTGGACTTTCTCGCGACGTTCGGCGGCACTCAGGTTGGTGTTGATCAACAGCGGCTCGGCCAGTTGATCGCCGACTTTCTGCCGAGGGTTCAACGACGCGTACGGGCTCTGAAAGACCATCTGCACGTCTTTGCGCAATTGCTTGCGCTGAGACTTGTCGGCACCGGCGACTTCCTGGCCGGCGATTTTCAAGGAGCCGGACGACGGCTCTTCAATCAGCGTCAGAGCGCGGGCGAGGGTGGATTTACCGCAGCCCGATTCGCCTACAACCGCGAGGGTCTTGCCGGCTTCCAGTTCGAACGACACGCCGTTGAGTGCGCGCACGGTCGCATGGCCCTTGAACAGGCCACGGGAGACTTCGTAGTGACGGGTCAGGTCGCGGGCGGTAAGTACGACGGCCATTACGCCACCTCCTGGTTCAGCGGGTAGAAGCAGCGGGCGAGGCTGTTGGCTTTCGGATCAAGGGTCGGACGCTGTACACGGCAGCTGTCCTGCACGTACGGGCAGCGCGGCGACAGCAGGCAACCCTGCGGACGGTCGTAGCGGCCCGGGACGATGCCCGGCAATGTCGCCAGACGCGCGGCACCCTGGCTGTGTTCCGGAATCGCCTTGAGCAACGCTTCGCTGTACGGGTGCGCGGGGATGTCGAACAGTTGCGGCACCTGGCCGACTTCAACGGCTTGACCGGCGTACATCACGCAGACGCGCTGGGCGGTTTCCGCCACGACCGCGAGGTCGTGAGTGATCAGTACCAGGCCCATGTTCTGCTCTTTCTGCAACGCCAGCAGCAGATCCATGATCTGTGCCTGAATCGTTACGTCGAGTGCCGTGGTTGGCTCATCGGCGATCAACAGTTTCGGCTCGCCGGCAATCGCCATGGCGATGGCGACGCGCTGGCTCATACCGCCGGACAGTTGATGCGGGTAGGCGTCCATACGGCTGGCAGCACCCGGGATTTCGACTTTTTCCAGCAGTTCGATGGCCCGTTTGCGCGCTTGCTTGCTGGACATCTTCAGGTGCAGGCGCAGCACTTCTTCGATCTGGAAACCGACGGTGTAGCTCGGGTTGAGCGCGGTCATCGGGTCCTGGAACACCATCGACAGGTCTTTGCCGACGATTTGCCGACGTTGACGATTGCTCAGCTTGAGCATGTCTTTGCCGTCAAAGCTCAGCGAGTCGGCAGTGACGATGCCGGGATGCTCGATCAGGCCCATCAGCGCCATCATGGTCACGGATTTACCCGAACCCGATTCGCCCACGATCGCCAGCACTTCGCCTTTGTCGACTTTCAGGTCGAGGCCATCGACCACCGGGGTCGCGGTCTTGTCGCCGAAGCGAACGTTGAGATTCTTGATTTCTAGCAGTGACATGGGAATCTCCTCAGGCGGCATTCTTGAGTTTCGGGTCCAGCGCATCGCGTAGACCGTCGCCCATCAGGTTGATTGCCAGCACGCTGAGCAAAATGGTCAAACCAGGCAGGCTCACGACCCACCAGGCGCGTTCGATGTAGTCGCGGGCCGAGGCCAGCATGGTGCCCCACTCAGGAGTTGGCGGTTGTACGCCAAGGCCGAGGAAGCCCAGTGCGGCGGCATCGAGAATCGCCGAGGAGAAGCTCAAGGTTGCCTGCACGATCAGCGGCGCCATGCAGTTCGGCAGCACGGTGATGAACATCAGACGTGGCAGACCGGCACCGGCCAGGCGTGCGGCGGTCACGTAGTCGCGGTTCAGTTCGCCCATGACGGCGGCACGGGTCAGACGCACGTAGGACGGCAACGACACCACAGCAATGGCGATCACGGTGTTGATCAGGCCAGGGCCGAGGATGGCGACAATCGCCACAGCCAGCAGCAGCGACGGCAGGGCCAGCATGATGTCCATCAGACGCATGATGGTCGGGCCGAGCACTTTCGGGAAAAAGCCTGCGAACAGGCCGAGCAGAATCCCCGGGATCAGCGACATGACAACCGACGACAGGCCGATCAGCAGCGACAGGCGCGAGCCCTGGATCAGACGCGACAGCAGGTCGCGACCCAGCTCATCGGTGCCGAGCAGGAACTGCATTTGCCCGCCTTCAAGCCACGCCGGCGGCGTCAGCAGGAAGTCACGGTATTGCTCGCTCGGGTTATGCGGCGCGACCCAAGGGGCGAACAATGCGCAGAAAATCACCAGCAACATGAACAACAGGCCGGCAACGGCGCCCTTGTTCTTGGAGAAGGCTTGCCAGAATTCTTTGTACGGCGACGGGTACAGCAGGCTTTGATCCACGGCGGACGTGGCGGTGGCTACTGAGGAAGTTGGAGTGCTCATGGGTATGGACCTCAGCGCTGATGACGGATGCGTGGGTTGGCAAAGCCGTAGAGGATGTCCACTACGAAGTTGACCAGAATCACCAGGCAGGCGATTAACAGGATGCCGTTTTGCACAACCGGGTAGTCCCGGGCGCCAATGGCTTCGATCAGCCATTTACCGATGCCGGGCCACGAGAAAATGGTTTCGGTCAGAACCGCACCGGCCAGCAGGGTGCCGACTTGCAGGCCGACCACGGTCAGTACCGGAATCAGTGCGTTACGCAGACCGTGGACGAACACCACGCGCGATGGCGACAGGCCTTTGGCCTTGGCGGTGCGGATGTAGTCTTCGCGCAGCACTTCGAGCATCGACGAACGGGTCATCCGTGCGATTACCGCCAGCGGAATGGTGCCCAGCACGATGGCCGGCAGAATCAGGTGATGCAGGGCATCGAAGAACGCGCCGACGTCATCGGCCAGCAGCGTATCGATGAGCATGAAACCGGTGCGTGGCTCAATGTCATAGAGCAGGTCGATCCGCCCGGAAACCGGGGTCCAGCCCAGGCTCACCGAGAAGAACATGATGAGGATCAGGCCCCACCAGAAGATCGGCATCGAATACCCCGCGAGGGAGATGCCCATCACCCCGTGGTCGAACAGCGATCCTCGTTTGAGTGCCGCAATCACCCCGGCCAGAAGACCGAGAATGCCGGCGAACAGCAGGGCGGCCATGGACAGTTCCAGGGTCGCCGGGAAGAGGGAGGTGAACTCGGTCCATACGCTCTCACGCGTGCGCAGGGATTCGCCGAGGTCGCCGTGGGCCAGTTTTACTATGTAGTCCAGATATTGTGTATATAAAGGTTTTTTATTTCTGTGGCGTTCCATTGCCTGAGCGTGCATTTCGGGGTCGACCCGACGTTCGCCCATCATCACTTCCACGGGGTCGCCGGGAATCATGCGAATCAACGCGAAAGTCAGCAAGGTGATGCCGAAAAACGTGGGGATCAACAACCCCAGTCGGCGGGCAATAAAACTAAACATCTTGTGTGGTACCTCATCAGCCGGTTAGGCGTGCCCGGCTTCCCTGGAATCAGGGAAACCGGGAGTTTCTTATCTACTTCACCTGGGTGGTGGCGAAGTTATTAGTGGTGAGAGGGCTGATGTGATAGCCCTCTACGTTGTTGCGCATTGCGGTAAACATCCGGGTGTGGGCCATGCTGATCCACGGTTGGTCCTGATTAAACAGGACTTGGGCCTGCTCGTAGAGTTTCGCGCGCTCGGCCGGATCTACTTTAGCCCGTGCTTCATCCAGCAGCGTCTGGAATTTTTCGTTGCACCAGCGTGCGTAGTTTTCGCCGTTCTTGGCCGCTTCACAACTGAGCATAGGCGTCAGGAAGTTATCCGGGTCGCCGTTGTCGCCCGCCCATCCGGCCGAGACCATGTCGTGCTCGCCGGCCTTGGCGCGTTTGAGCATTTCGCCCCACTCCATCACGCGGATGTCGATCTTGATCCCGACTTTCGCCAGGTCAGCCTGCATCATTTGTGCGCCGAGCATCGGATTCGGGTTGGTCGGGCCGCCGCCGTTACGGGTAAACAGAGTAAACACGGTGCCTTCCGGAACCCCGGCTTCCTTGAGCAGCTTGCGCGCGGCGTCGAGGTCGCGCGGCGGATTCTTCAGGTCGTGGTTGTAGCCCAGCAGCGTTGGCGGGTACGGGTTGACCGCGACCGTCGCGTTGCCTTTGCCAAACAGGGCGTTGACATAGGCTTCCTTGTCGAAGGCGATGTCGATGGCTTTGCGCACGCGCACGTCGCTCATGTATTTGTGCTGAGTGTTCATGGCGATGTACGAGACGGTCATCGCGTCCAGCTCTTCGACTTTCAGGTTGCTGTCTTTCTTGATGCTCGGGATGTCATCCGGTTTCGGATACAGCGCGATCTGGCACTCGTTGGCCTTGAGCTTTTGCAGGCGCACGTTGTTGTCGGTGGCGATCGCCAGAATCAGCGCGTCGGCCGGCGGCTTGCCGCGGAAGTATTCCGCGTTGGCCTTGAAGCGTACCTGCGCATCCTTGGCGTAACGCTGGAAGATGAACGGGCCGGTGCCGACTGGCTTGTTGTTGAGGTCGCCGGTCTTGTTGGCCTTGAGCAACTGGTCGGCGTATTCGGCGGAGTAGATCGCGGTGAATGGCATGGCCACGTCGGCCAGGAACGGTGCTTCGCGACGGGTCAGGGTGAACTTGACGGTGTAGTCGTCGACCTTTTCCACGTTCTTGAGCAGTTCCTTGAAGCCCATGCTTTCAAAGTACGGGAAGCCCACGCTCGACAGTTTGTGCCACGGGTGATTCGGGTCCAGCTGACGCTGGAAGCTCCAGAGCACGTCGTCGGCGTTCATCTCGCGGGTCGGCTTGAAGTATTCGGTGGTGTGGAACTTGACGCCTTTGCGCAGGTGGAAGGTGTACGTCAGGCCGTCATCGCTGATTTCCCAAGAGTCGGCCAGCGCCGGAACCACCTCGGTGGTGCCAGGCTTGAAATCGACCAGGCGGTTGAAAATGGTTTCGGCCACCGCATCGGCAGTGACTGCAGTTGTGTACTGGACCATGTCGAAGCCTTCCGGACTGGCTTCGGTGCAGACCACCAAGGGTTTGGCCGAGACGCCGATGGCGGCGCTCAACAACGCGGCAGCGACGGCCGCACGTAGGGGAAGCATTTTCATCGATAACCCTCTGCAATCGGTTGAAGACAAAAACCGAACGGCCGACTCGTCACTGAGTCAGCCGTCGGTTGGCGGTTTTACAAAATCTTGAATGGAATGGTGGTCACGAGGCGGAATTCGTTGATGTTGCCATCAGCCTGCTCTTCGCTCGCACGGTGTGTGGTGTAGGTCGCACGGACAGTGGTGTCCTTGAGTGCGCCGCTTTGCACTGCGTAGGAGGCACCGATGCCGTATTCATAATGGTGTTCGCCATCCATAGCTTTTACGCTGGCGTAAGCGCCGCCATCGTTATGGGTACCGTCGATGCCCCAACCGCGCGCCTGATAAATGTTGAATTTCAGGCCGGGTACACCGTACTGGGCCATGTTCAGACCGTAGGCAACCTGGAAGGATTTCTCGTTCGGGCCGTTGAAGTCCGAGAGCAGGGAGTTGGCCAGGTAGATGCCGTTGGTTTCGTGCAGATAGTCGAAGTACTCGTTACCGTTTACTTGCTGGTACGAGAAGGTCAGGCTGTGAGCTTCGTGCGCCAGACCCAGCGACAGCGAGTAAGTGTCGTTGTCGATCTGGCCGGCTTTGGCTTTGCCTTCGTCCACAGTCTTGTAGTAGTTCAGGCCGGTGGTCAGAGCCACCAGAGAACTGTCGCCCAGGACATGGGTGGCGCCGAAATAGTATTGGTTCCACACGTCTTCAGCTTGAGTTGCCCAGAGGCTGGTCGTCAGGCTGGCGAATGGCTGATAGGAGAGGCCGAGGGTGTTCACGTGGTCGATATCCACCGTGTAGTCGGTGTACTCGGCGCGGAACTTCTGCAGGCTTTCTTCGCTTCGTGGCGAAACGCGGTCGAAGGTAGCAGCGTCAAAGCTGAGGTTGTTCAGCTCTTCGCTATGGATGGCAATACCTTCGAAGCTGGACGGCAGCGCACGGTTGCCGATTACATCGACTTGCGGGCTGCTGAAGTTCATGCGGCCGGCGGTCAGCGTGGTGTTGGAAAAGCGTGCCTTGACGTTGGCCAGGCCCAGTTTGCTCCACTGGCCTTCCGCATCGCCGCCATCACGGGTCAAAGTACGGTTGTTGCCGTACGGCTTGCCAAGGACCGGGGCACCGCCCTCGTTTGCTGCCAGGTTCTTGCGATCACGCTCCAGGGCTACGGCATTGTAGAGCGCCACTTCGGTGCTGAAACCAACGGTGCCTTCGGTGAAGCCCGAGTTGTACTTGAGAATGGTGCCCTGTACCCAGTTGATACGGCGATCCGTGGTTTCTGCCGTACCATTCTTGAGGTACTTGAACTTGCCGCCACGTTTCTTCTGCTCGTTGGCGTACCAGTTACGTGTGGTGCCCGTCAGCGATTGACCCTCAAGAAAACCGGTGGCCTCCGCCTGGGCGCTTTTCTCATTGACGGTCACTGGCGTGAAGGCCTGACTTTGGGTTTCCGCATAAGCCGTGGCGGTAACGCTGCTGATGGCCAGGGCCAGTATCGCGGTGCTGCTCAGTTTCATGGGTGAAGCTCCTTTACTTTCTTTTTATGCCGGCTTTTTTTGGTATGCCGGTTATTTGGTTTAGAACTCATTCACACATCGCAAACGTTTGCAAAAGGCCAGATTGGCGAATTTCGGCAAAGCGCTTGCGTGAGGGGCTAGACAGCGCCCCTCAGCGTTGCGGCTAATCGGTTGGGTTAATCGATACTGACACCCGAGAACACGTTGCGGCCGAAGGGGCTCACCTTGAACCCTTCAACCCGTGTGCTTAACGGCTGGTTGACCGTCGAGTGGGCGACAGGCGTGATCGGCACTTGCTGTTTAAGCAATTGCTGGGCCTGTTTGTAAAGCACGGTGCGTTGGTCACGGTCGGTGACGACCTTGGCCTCTTTGACCAGCTTGTCGTAAGCCGGGTCGCACCACATGGAGTAGTTGTTGCCGCCAATGGCGTCGCAGCTGTACAGCGTGCCCAGCCAGTTGTCCGGATCACCGTTGTCACCGGTCCAGCCGATCAGGCTGATGTCGTGCTCGCCATTCTTGGTGCGCTTGATGTACTCGCCCCATTCATAGCTGACGATCTTCACTTTCAGACCGATCTTCGCCCAGTCAGCCTGGAGCATTTCGGCCATCAGTTTGGCGTTGGGGTTGTACGGTCGTTGCACCGGCATCGCCCACAGGGTGATCTCGGTGCCTTCCTTGACGCCGGCAGCCTTGAGCAGCTCTTTGGCTTTTTCCGGGTTGTAGGCAGCGTCTTTGATGCTGTCGTCGTAAGACCACTGGGTCGGTGGCATGGCGTTGACCGCCAGTTGACCGGCACCCTGATAAACAGCGTTGAGAATCCCTTGTTTATTCACCGCCATGTCCAGCGCTTGACGCACTTCGAGCTGGTCGAACGGTTTGTGGCGGACGTTGTAGGCGATGTATCCGAGGTTGAAACCCGGTTTGGAAATCAGCTGCAGTTTTGGATCGGTCTTCAGCGCTTCGACATCGGCCGGGCGCGGATGCAGGGTGATCTGGCATTCGCCAGCCTTGAGCTTCTGCACGCGCACAGAGGCGTCGGTGTTGATCGCGAAAATCAGGTTCTTCAGCTTGACCCGGCTCGGGTCCCAGTAATGCGGGTTGCCGGTGTAACGGATGTTCGAGTCTTTCTGATAACTCTTGAACACGAACGGCCCGGTGCCGACCGGTTTCTGGTTGATGTCGCTCGGCTTGCCTTCGGCCAATAGTTTGTCGGCGTATTCGGCGGACAGGATGGCGGCGAAGCTCATGGCAATGTTCTGGATGAACGCGGCGTCGACGCTGTTGAGCGTGAACTCCACGGTCAGCGGCCCGGTTTTTTCGACCTTGGCGATGTTCTTGTTCAGGCTCATCCCGTTGAAATACGGGAACTCGGTCGGATAAGCCTTACGGAATGGCTGTTGCGGATCGAGCATGCGGTTAAACGTGAACAGCACGTCGTCGGCGTTGAAATCGCGAGTAGGTTTGAAGTACGGCGTTGTATGAAATTTCACACCTTCACGCAGGTGAAAGGTGTACTTGAGACCATCCTCGGAAATATCCCACTTGGTGGCCAGGCCCGGTACGACATTGGTCGCGCCTTTTTCGAACTCGACCAGTCGGTTGTACAGCGGCTCGGCGGCGTCGTTATCGGTGGCCGTCGTGTATTGCGCGGTATCAAAACCCGCCGGGCTGCCTTCGGAGCAGAACACCAGACTGTTGCTGGCGGCGTGGCTGGCGGACGTGGCGGCCAACAGGCCGGCGCCCAGCAATGCGGAAAAAACCAAGGTATGGCGCATGACGCTCCCTCTTTTTTTTAGTGTGTTTCGATGCACCGCGGTCCCGTCCAGGGACGTTGTGGCTGCATCGAGCTCAAACCAGTACGTACAGCAAACCGTTAGCCCACGCAGTCACTGGTCAGAACCCGACGGTAAGAGCCGTGGGTCTGGCAGTAAATGCGTTGAGTCCTAAAGACTCGTAGGAAAAGGCAACAGAGCCTGTATCTCCCTGGATAGGCAGGGTGGAAACAGCTGTAGGCAAATTCCTAACTAATCGGCAGAAAAAAACAGCGGCGACGCTGAAAACGTCGCCGCTGTCTCTTTTAGTTGCTGACGCTGACGCCGTAGAAGGAGTTCAAGCCGAATGGGCTGATCTTGAAGTCCTGCACGTTGGCGCGCATGGGTTGATACACCGTCGAGTGAGCGATAGGTGTCATAGGGACTGCATCTTTGAGGACGTGTTGCGCCTCTTTGTACAGTTCGGTGCGCTTACCTTGGTCGGTTGTGCGCTTGGCTTCCTTGACGAGGCCGTCGAACTTCTTGTCGCACCACTTGGAGAAGTTGTTGCCGCTCAGCGAGTCGCAGCCGAACAGAACATTGAGCCAGTTGTCCGGATCACCATTGTCACCGCTCCAGCCAATGATCATGGCCTGGTTCTCGCCACCTTTGGAGCGTTTGATGTACTCGCCCCATTCGTAGCTGGTGATCTTCACTTTCAAGCCGATCTTGGCCCAGTCGGACTGGAGCATTTCGGCCATCAGCTTGGCGTTCGGGTTGTACGGACGCTGTACCGGCATCGCCCACAGAACGATCTCGGTGCCTTCCTTGACGCCGGCTTCCTTGAGCAGCTGTTTGGCTTTCTCAGGGTCGTACTTGGCATCTTTGATAGTGGTGTCGTAAGACCACTGGGTCGGCGGCATGGCGTTAACGGCCAGTTGGCCCGCGCCCTGGTAAACCGAATCGATGATCTGTGGCTTGTTCACTGCCATGTCCAGCGCCTGGCGAACGCGCAGGTCAGCCAGTGGGTTCGGCTCGTTGCTGCCCTTGACCTTATCCATCACGTTGTAGGCGATGTAACCCAGGTTGAAGCCGGCCTGGTCAGGCATCTTCAGGGTTTTGTCTTCTTTCAGCGCTTTCAGATCGGCTGGACGCGGGAACAGGGTGACCTGGCACTCGTTCTTTTTCAGCTTCTGAATACGTACCGACGGGTCGGTGGTGATGGCGAAGATCAGGTTGTCGATCTTCACGTCCGAAGGATTCCAGTATTCCTTGTTGCCGGTGTAACGGATGTTGGAATCTTTCTGGTAGCTCTTGAATACGAACGGACCCGTGCCGATCGGCTTCTGGTTGATGTCGGCAGCCTTGCCTTCCTTGAGCAGCTGGGCAGCGTACTCGGCGGATTGCACCGACGCGAAGCTCATGGCCATGTTCTGGATGAACGCGGCATCAACTTCTTTCAGAGTGAACTTGACGGTGTGGTCGTCGACTTTATCGATCTTGGTGATGTTGGTGTCCATCCCCATGTCGGTGAAGTACGGGAATTCGGTCGGGTACGCCTTACGGAACGGGTCATCCTTGTTAATCATGCGATTAAAGGTGAACAGCACGTCGTCGGCGTTGAACTCGCGGGTCGGCTTGAAGTACGGGGTGGTGTGGAACTTGACGCCTTCGCGCAGGTGGAAGGTGTAGGTCAGGCCGTCATCGGAAATGTCCCACTTGGTCGCCAGACCAGGAATCACGGCGGTGCCGCCGCGCTCGAACTGGGTCAGACGGTTGAACATGGTTTCAGCTGAGGCGTCGAAGTCGGTTCCGGTGGTGTACTGGCCTGGGTCGAATCCGGCCGGGCTCCCTTCGGAGCAGAACACCAGGTTAGTCGCAGCGGATGCGAATGGTGCGGAGGCTAACAAGCCTGCGCCGACTAAAAACGGAATGACCGCGTGTTTAAGCATGTTGGCCTCATGATTTGTTGTCATTTTTTGATTTGAGGTACGACCTCGTGAGTCGTGCCTGCGGATACTTATGCAGGCGCCATACCCAATGCAAGATCCAGAGCGGTCGGCGGCCTCAAACGGTGGCACGAACGTACCTTAATGTCGCATCTGTATAACTTCTGACGCATTTGACCGTTTGCGGGTGGTTTTTACGGTGCAAATGAAGCCCCAAAACGGTGCGCCGGTCACGTTGTGCGCGCCGCCTTTGGGCTTGGTGTTACTTATTTATACCCACGCCGTAGAAGGGCGTCAGACCAAACGGGCTGATGCGGAAGTCCGTGACCTCCTTGCGCAGCGGCTGGAACACCGTGGAGTTGGCAATCGGGGTGATCGGCACCTGCTGTTTGAGGACCAGTTGCGCCTGTTGATACAGTTTTACCCGTTGTGCCTTGTCGGTAGAGACCTTGGCCTGTTGCACCAGTTTGTCGTAAGCCGGATCGCACCATTTGGCGTAGTTGCTGCCCTTCACCGCCGCGCAGCTATAGAGCACACCGAGCCAGTTGTCGGGGTCACCGTTGTCACCTGTCCAACCATAGATCATCGCGTCGTGTTCGCCATTTTTCGCGCGCTTGATGTACTCGCCCCATTCGTAGCTGACGATGTTGGCCTTGATGCCGATTTTTTCCCAATCCTGCTGGATCATCTGCGCCGACATCCGTGCATTCGGGTTCGAGGCGCGCTGCACTGTCATCGCCCAGAGGTTGATGGTTGTACCGGGCGCAACCCCTGCTTCTTTAAGTAGAGCCCGGGCTTTTACCGGGTCGTGGGGCGCGTCTTTGATGTTGGAGTCGAACGACCATTGCGCCGGCGGCAAGGCGTTTTGTGCCAACTGACCGGCACTTTGGTACACGGCTTTGATGATCGCCGGTTTGTCGATGGCCATGTCCAGGGCCTGGCGCACCTTGAGTTGGTCGAGCGGCGGGTGAGTGGTGTTGTAGGCGAGGAAACCGAGGTTGAAACCGGCCTGTTTGAGCACGCGCAGGTTCGGGTCTTGTTCCATGACTTCGATGTCGGCCGGGCGTGGGTAGCCGCTGACCTGGCATTCGCCGGTCTTGAGTTTCTGCAGGCGTACGGCGGCGTCCGGGGTGATCGAGAAGATCAGGTTGTCGATTTTTACGTCTTCGGGTTTCCAGTAGGCCTTGTTGGCGGCGTAGCGGATTTGTGAATCCTTCTGGTAGCGCTTGAACACGAACGGGCCGGTGCCGATCGGTTTCTGGTTGAGGTCGGCGGCTTTGCCTTCCTTCAGCAGTTGCGCGGCGTATTCGGCGGATTGCACCGAGGCGAAACTCATGGCGAGGTTTTGCACGAACGCGGCGTCGACGTTGTTGAGGTTGAAGCGCACGGTATTTTCGTCGAGTTTTTCTACCGATTTGATCGTGGTGTTCAGGCCCATGTCGGTGAAGTACGGCGACTCGGCGGGGTAGGCCTTGCGGAAGGCGTTGTCCGGGTCGAGCAGGCGCTGGAAGGTGAAGAGCACGTCGTCGGCGTTGAAGTCGCGGGTTGGGGTGAAGTATTCCGTGGTGTGGAATTTCACGCCTTGGCGCAGGTGGAAGGTGTATTGCAGGCCGTCGTTGGAGACGTCCCATTTTGTCGCCAAGCCGGGTTCGATGTCGGTGCCGCCGCGCTGGAATTGGGTGAGGCGGTTGAAGACGGTTTCGGCGGAGGCGTCGAAGTCGGTGCCGCTGGTGTATTGGCTGGGGTCGAAGCCTGCGGGGCTGGCTTCGGAGCAGTAGACCAGGGTGGTGGTGGCGTTTGCTAGCGGGGCTATGGCTGTTAGTGCGAGGGAGATCAGGAGCGGTTTGAGGGTGGATCTTGGCATGGAGTCCCCGGGGATATTGGAGGTGGTGGTTTTTTGAGGGTAGCGGGGATTTGGGGGTGTCCGGAAATATCGTTTTTCCTGTGGGAGTGTCTATCTCGGTATATGTGGGGGTTTTTGTTGGGGGCATATCCGTTGCTGCGGTGATGGCTGCTTAGGGTTTCGCCCTGACGGCGACTCACTTTTTTGACAAACGCCTCAAAAAAGTAAGCAAAAAAAGGCTTGCTCCTACGTGCGGCCCGCTCGCTGGGGCTCGGGGTTCCTTCGCTCCGGGATCCATCCGGGGGCATCGCCTACGGTTTGCTGCGCTGCACCTCCTCTCGATGTGTTCGACTTCGTCGAACGGTCGCTGCGCTCCCACCCCCGGATCAATCCCTCCGCTCAGCCTTCCGATGTCGCTCGTGGATCAAGATCAAAAGCAGGCGAGCTGCCACTCGGCCTATTGAGTGGGGCGGCATTCGCCGCGTGCGGGGTGTACTTGTCGCCTCTGTAGGAGTTGCCGGGGGCTGCGATCTTTTGATCTTGCTGTCGCTTTTTTGTGGGAGCGAGCCTGCTTGCGAAGGCGGCCTGACAGCCGACCTGTCTCTGCCAGATGAACTCAACCTCTGTGCTGGCTTGCCAGCGATGGCGGCCTGACAGCCGACCAATCTCTGGCAGATGTACTCGGTTCAAACTGTGGGAGCGAGCCTGCTCGCGAAGAGGCCCGCCCGGTCGCCCGATTACGTTGAGCTGTTTAAATGTGTATCGAATTACCAGAACCTTCCCACAAGGTTTTCAGGTTGTCCGTCGGACGTGGGCTCTCTAGGCTTGGGACGTCGCTGAATGTTCAGCGATCGGGTGTGAGAACCCGGTGTAAAAAACTACAGGCATAGCGTCAATATCAGCATAATTGCCGGCAGCTTATTCGCTGTCTGTAATTGCGTTATGGCGGCTGTGTGCGGGCAGACTTCGGTCTGGCCGGGTGCCTGTGTCCGGTTTTCTCACCCCGCACATTGCTGCCACCTTTCGTCGTGTGAGAAACGGCGGAGGGGTTGGCCTCACTACAGGTAATGAAAATGACTAAGCCAGTTCCAGATCCACCCGAAGAAAAACCAACCCCACTCGAAGCAGCCCTCCGCGACGAAGACCTCGCCAGAAACCGCGAAGCCATCAAGCGCGCCCTCGATTTCTATCTCTGTCCCCAGCCCACAAAGTCGCGCCAGCCCAGCACGATGTTCATGGTCTGCCCCAATGTCGATACCGAAAGCCTGCTGGCCCACGCTTGCGAATCGCTGGCCTCTGCCAGTGCTGCGGCCAGCAACTTCGCCAATGAGCTGAGCGGTCTGCAGCGCAATACGGTGCTCGGTATCCAGCAGATCATCATGCTGGCGGAGTTGGCAGTAAACCGGGCGTTGGATCGGGTTGATCCGCAGACTTGAGACCGCGTTATCGTTCATCGCGAGCAGGCTCACTCCTACATTTGGAATGCGTTACCCCTGTAGGAGTGAGCCTGCTCGCGATGGCGCCAGATGAGTCAGCAAAAATCCCAGGCACAAAAAAACCGGCGATCATTCACTGATCGCCGGTTTTTCATTCAGCTCACATCAATTCACTGCATCAGCACTTCAATCGAGCCATCGGCGGTCATGCTGACCTGGCTCGTACCCGCTTCAACTTCCGGCGTCACCGGGGCCGAATCCATGGCCGCGGCTTTCATCATCATCGGCGCGCGCATGTACGGTTGTGGATAACCGTTGCTGTTGAGGTTCAGGTTGACGATTTTGTAACCCTTGCCGCCCAGTGCGTCGGTGGCCAGTTGCGCGCGGGCCTTGAAGGCAGTGACGGCTTCTTTCAGCAGCTTGTCTTCGCTGGCCTTGCGGGTCGGGTCGGCGATGGCGAAGTCCATGCCACCCATTTTCAGGTCGGTCAGCAGTTCGCCGGTGAGTTTGGACAGGGCGGCGAAGTCGGCGCTTTCCAGGCGCAGTTCGGCGCGCTCGCGCCAGCCAGTGATTGTCTGGCCCTTGGTGTCGTAGATCGGGTAGCTGTTGCGGCTGCCCTGGCGCAGGGTGATGTCTTTGACCTGCTTGGCCTGGGCCAGTGCCTTGTTCATGGTGGTGCTGACGTCGGCGGCGAGTTTGGCCGGGTCAGTGTTTTGCTCTTCGGTGTAGAGGGTCACGATCATCAGGTCGCGGGCCACTTCCGTGCTGACTTCGGCGCGCAGGGAAATCTGGTTGTAGTGCAGCTCATCGGCGGCCAGGGCCGGAAGGCTGACGACGCTGCCGACGGTCAGGGCGAGAAGGGCGGCGCTGCGGCGAAATGTGTGCATGAAGGCTCCTTGATGAGGGCGCAGGTGTTGGTTGGGGGCCTGCGTGAAACCATCAGACTCTAGCTTTTATGATCCGGTTCGCCCAGTTACAACTTCTATACAGATCGCATGGGGCCGCTGCGCAGCCATTCGCGAGCAGGCTCGCTCCTACAGAAAATGCATTCCAGAGTTCAAAGTGCTTCTGTGGCGAGGGAGCTTGCTCCCGCTCGGCTGCGCAGCAGTCGTCAATCCTGTTTCCGCGGTATTTCTTGCAGATCACGGTCGCCGGGTTTGGGCCTGCTGCGCAGTCCAGCGGGAGCAAGCTCCCTCGCCACAGGAGTGCGCGCCACGCTAAAAGTTTTGTTCGGCGTAGACGATTTTGCTGTCTGCGCCATGTGGTCGTTTGCCGCACTTTCGCCTCTCAAGGGCGCGGCTTGGTTATACTCCGTGCGATCCGCCTGGAGCGCTCATCAGGAGAGCTCATGCTCGCCCCCGTACAACTGACTTCCGCCACTCGCCAGAACCTCTGGCGGCTGACTTTCATCCGCACTCTGGTGCTCGCCGCGCAGGCCGGTTCCGTTGGTTTGGCCTATTGGCTGCAACTGTTGCCGTTGCCATGGGTGCAACTGGCGATGACCCTCGGCTGTTCGACGCTGTTGTGCGTGTTCACCGCCGTGCGTTTGCGCACGTCGTGGCCGGTGACTGAACTCGAATACGCGCTGCAACTGGCGTGTGATCTGGTGATTCACAGTGCACTGCTGTATTTCTCCGGCGGCTCGACCAACCCGTTCGTTTCCTATTATCTGGTGCCGCTGACCATCGCCGCGGTGACGCTGCCGTGGCGCTATTCGGTGATTCTGTCGGGCATCGCGCTTGCGCTGTACACCGTGATGCTGACGCGGTTTTATCCACTGGAAACCCTGCCGGTCGCTCGCGAAAACCTGCAGATCTACGGCATGTGGCTGAGCTTCGCGCTGGCCGCAGCGGTGATCACCTTCTTCGCTGCACGCATGGCCGAAGAGCTGCGCCGTCAGGAAGAATTACGGGCGATTCGCCGCGAAGAAGGCCTGCGCGATCAGCAGTTGCTCGCGGTCGCCACGCAAGCGGCCGGTGCCGCGCATGAACTGGGTACGCCGCTGGCGACCATGAGTGTGCTGCTCAAGGAGATGCAGCAGGATCATCCCGATCCGATGTTGCAGGACGATCTGAAGGTGCTGCAGGATCAGGTCAAGCTCTGCAAAGAGACCTTGCAGCAACTGGTGCGTGCCGCCGAGGCCAATCGTCGTCTGGCGGTCGAGATGCAGGATGTCACCCAATGGCTCGACGAAGCGCTGAACCGCTGGCACTTGATGCGCCCGGAAGCCAGTTATCGTTTCCATCGTCTTGGCCAGGGCACTGTGCCGCGCATGGCGCCGCCGCCGGATCTGACTCAGGCGCTGCTGAATCTGCTCAACAACGCCGCCGACGCCTGTCCGGAAAACCTCAAAGTGACGCTGGACTGGGACGCGGAAAACGTGACCATCAGCATTCGCGATCACGGTGCCGGTGTGCCGCTGGCCATCGCCGAACAGATCGGCAAACCGTTTTTTACCACCAAGGGCAAAGGTTTCGGCCTGGGCCTGTTTTTGAGCAAGGCCAGCGTGACACGCGCCGGCGGCTCAGTGAACCTCTATAGTCATGAGGAAGGCGGCACGCTCACCGAGCTGCGCCTGCCCCACGGCGCCCGAGGAGACCAACATGAGTGACGAAATCCAAGTCGAAGGCGAAGAACTGCCGCATTTGCTGCTGGTCGACGACGACGCAACGTTTACCCGAGTCATGGCCCGTGCCATGGCCCGCCGTGGCTTTCGCGTCAGCACCGCCGGTTCCGCCGAGGAAGGCCTGACCATCGCCCAGGCCGATCTGCCGGACTATGCCGCGCTGGACCTGAAAATGGACGGCGACTCCGGTCTGGTGCTGTTGCCGAAGTTGCTGGAGCTGGACCCGGAAATGCGCGTGGTAATCCTCACCGGATATTCGAGCATTGCCACGGCGGTCGAAGCGATCAAACGCGGCGCCTGCAACTATCTGTGCAAACCGGCCGATGCCGACGACGTGCTGGCCGCGCTGCTTTCCGAGCACGCCGACCTCGACAGTCTGGTGCCGGAAAACCCGATGTCGGTCGACCGCCTGCAGTGGGAACACATTCAGCGCGTGCTCACCGAACACGAAGGCAACATCTCCGCCACTGCCCGCGCCTTGGGCATGCACCGTCGCACTCTGCAGCGCAAACTGCAGAAGCGCCCGGTTCGTCGCTGAACCTGCGCTGAACGACTATCGCCAGCTCTCGCGATAAAACGCACCGATCTACTATGATCGGTGCGTGTCTGTTCTTTTCTATATCGAGCCTTATCCATGAATCAGAACGCTGAATATTCCGCGGTCAACGATGCTGTGCGCGGGCAGTTTTTTCGCAAGGTGTGGGCGATCATCACGCCCTATTGGCGCAGTGAAGAGAAGGGCAAGGCCTGGACGTTGCTGATTGCGGTGATCGCGCTCTCGCTGCTGAGCGTGGGCATCTCGGTGTGGTTCAACACCTGGTACAAGGATTTCTACAACGCCCTGCAAAAGAAGGACGAAGCGGCGTTCTGGCGCTTGATTCTGTACTTCTGCGGCATTGCGGCCGTGGCGATTATCGGTGCGGTGTACCGGCTCTATCTGACGCAGATGCTGACGATTCGCTGGCGAGCCTGGCTCACTGAAAAGCATTTCTCCCGTTGGCTTGCCGACAAGAATTATTACCAGCTGGAGCAGGGTGGTTACACCGATAACCCGGACCAGCGGATTTCCGAAGACCTTAACAACTTCACCTCCAACACCCTTGAACTGGGCATCGGGCTGCTGCGCAATATTGTCAGCCTGGTGTCGTTCTCGATCATTTTGTGGGGGGTGTCGGGCAGCATCGAAATCTACGGCATCACCATTCCCGGCTACATGTTCTGGTGCGTGCTGGTGTACGCCGTGGTGGGTAGCTGGCTGACACATTTGATCGGTCGTCGTTTGATCGGTCTGAACAACCAACAACAACGTTTCGAAGCCGACCTGCGTTTTTCCATGGTGCGGATTCGCGAGAATGCCGAAAGCATTGCCTTGTATAACGGCGAACCGAACGAGAATCGTCGCTTGAGCGCTCGCTTCGGGAATGTCTGGCACAATTTCTGGGACATCATGAAAGTGTCCAAGCGCCTGACCTTCTTCACCGCCGGTTATAGCCAGGCAGCCATCATTTTCCCGTTCATCGTTGCTTCGCCGCGTTACCTCGCCGGCAAGATCGAACTGGGTGAACTGATGCAGATCAGCTCGGCATTCGGCAACGTCCAAGAGAGTTTCAGCTGGTTTATCAGTGCGTACCAGAGCCTCGCGTCCTGGCGCGCCACTTGTGATCGTCTGCTGAGTTTCCGTCAGGCCATGACCGACAACGAAGAGCGTACGCCGGCCATCGACGTGAAAAATCAGGGCAGTGCTTTGAAAGTGCACAACCTGGGACTGGATCTGGCCGACGGTCGTCATCTGCTGACCAACGCCGACATGACCGTCGAGCCGGGCGAGCGAGTCATGCTCAGCGGCCGTTCCGGCAGCGGCAAGTCGACGTTGCTGCGGGCGATGGGGCATTTATGGCCGGCGGGGCACGGCAATATTCGCTTGCCGGCGGCACGTTATCTGTTCCTGCCACAGAAACCCTATCTGCCGATTGGTACCTTGCGTGAGGCGTTGAGTTATCCACAACCGGGCGACACCTACGCGCCGGAACGTTATGCACAAGTGCTGGAAACCTGCCGCTTGCCGCATCTGGTCGCGCGACTGGACGAGGCCAATCACTGGCAACGCATGCTCTCTCCGGGCGAACAACAACGTTTGGCTTTTGCCCGCGCAATGCTTTACGCGCCGCAATGGCTGTACATGGACGAAGCGACGTCGGCGATGGACGAGGAAGACGAAGCGACGCTGTATCAGGCACTGATCGATCAGTTGCCGGGGTTGAGTATTGTCAGCGTCGGGCATCGCAGCAGCCTCAAGCGTTTCCACCCACGGCATGTGCGGATCGACAGCGGCCACCTGGTTGAACAGACCGTGACTGCCTGATCGCCGCTAACCCTTGTAGGAGTGAGCCTGCTCGCGATAGCGCTCTGTCAGTCACATTGATGCTGAATGTGCGGACGTCATCGCGAGCAGGCTCACTCCTACATGAAGCGATGTGAGCCGATCAGTGATCGTACAACCCGCTTGCGCTATGATGCCCGCACGCCGAATTATCGAGACAAGATGCACACCATGGAAAATCCGATCAACACCCCGCGCCTCCCGCGCAAGCGCCGCAGCCTGGCACAGGAACTGGTGACGGTGCTGAGCGAGCAGATCCGTGATGGCCTGCTCAAGCGCGGCGACAAGCTGCCCACCGAGTCGGCGATCATGGAAGCCCATGGCGTCAGCCGCACGGTGGTGCGCGAGGCGATTTCCCGTTTGCAGGCCGCTGGCCAGGTTGAAACCCGCCACGGCATCGGTACTTTCGTGCTCGACACACCGAGCCCGAGTGGCTTTCGCATCGACCCGGCCACGGTGGTCACGCTGCGTGACGTGTTGGCGATTCTTGAGTTGCGTATCAGTCTTGAAGTGGAGTCCGCCGGTCTTGCCGCGCAACGCCGCAGCCCCGAGCAACTGGCGACCATGCGCGCCGCGCTCGATGCGTTGAACGACAGCGTTGCCCACGCCAGTGACGCTGTTGCCTCGGACTTCGCTTTCCACCTGGAAATTGCCTTGTCTACCGGCAACCGCTACTTCACCGACATCATGACCCACCTGGGCACCAGCATTATTCCGCGTACCCGGCTGAATTCGGCGCGCCTGGCCCATGATGACCAGCAGCACTATATGAACCGACTGAGCCGCGAGCACGAAGAAATCTACGAGGCGATTGCCCGTCAGGATTCCGATGCGGCCCGCGCGGCCATGCGCCTGCATTTGACCAACAGCCGCGAAAGACTGCGCCAGGCCCATGAAGAGGCGCAGGCGCAGGGCTGATCATCAACTTTCGATGGTGAGTCTCAGAGGTTCAGAATATGGGTCCATGCTGGACTCATCGACGAATTTGTAGCGAAGTTCGATCTCCTGATGCAGGTACGTTTCGAGTGCGTCCCTGGGGATGCGCAACTCGATGCCATTGAGTTTCAAGGCGTCTTCACTGACGTCGTCCCAAATGCCGGTCGCTTGTTGCCGGCCCTCCCAGTCGGGCTCTTCGGGGTCAGCCCCAAGTATCGGATACACCTCCCAGTTCGCTGGAATGTCGGTGGAGTCCGGAACCTGAATGATCAGGTCGTCGCTCAGCAGGGACAGGTTCAAGGTGACCGTTTCTGGCGAATGCGGCAGACATTGCGGGAGTGTTGGCGAGGCAAAAATCATGAGGGGGTCGCTCTCCGTGCGAAGTGGGCCGTGATCCATTCACGGCGGTTCTTCACAGTAAAAGCCTTTCGCAAAGCGCGTTTTAAACCGTTCATTTCCAGCCATTTCAAAGCCCCCTGTAGGAGTTGCCGTAGGCTGCGATCTTTTGACTTTGATTTTTAAAAGCAAGATCAACAGATCGCAGCCTTCGGCAGCTCCGGAGGTGGGTGTGTCAGTGTTGCGCCAGGATTGAGCGGTCGACTCTTACGGCGAGGAGGCCGGCGGCGGGTTTGGCATCAAAGGTTGCGTAGCCTTGGGCATCCACGGTTGCACGGGCAATCGACTGACCTTTGAGCAACAATTCCAGTGGCGCACCCTTCAGCGATTGGCCCGAGGCCAGTTCGAGTTTCAATTTGATCGTCATTGCATCTCTCCTTGATTGACGTTGCCGGTCGGGTGGTAGTCCTTGAGCAGCAGGTAAGTGCTCCAGCCCCACCAGTCGTCGATGGTGGCGCTGTCGTTGAGGTTGTTGACGTCCTTGCGGCGCAGCACCTTGCTGCCCTCGGTGCGGAACAGTGGCGAAAAGTTGTTCGCCAGATTCAACACCGCCGTCAGGTCCGGCAGGCGTTGCAGTGCGGCGAACGTCGAAGGGGCGGGCAAGTTGCCGCTGAGGTAGGCAGCAAATACCTCGTCGGCGGAAATCTGTACCGCTTGATTGACTTGAGTGCGGTTGTCGGCGTCGGTCGCGTCGAAATAGCGCTTGTCGCCATAGGCCCGCCACTGATCGCCATGTCCGTTGCGCACCTTGAGACCGAATTTGCTGTCCTCGTCGTGCATGAAGCGGGTGATCAGCGAGCCCAGATCACTCGGGGTCACCACCGCAGCGAGTTCCTTGCGCGGCACCCGCAAGTGGCCGGAGGAAAACAGGTCGGTGAGGAAGTGGTCGGCAAACGCGTTCATGGCGTAGGCCCGTTCCAATTGTTGTTCATCGTGACTGGCGCGAGCAGCGATAGCCGTTTGCAGCGCGGCGGTGTGTCCGGCGATGTAGGCCAGCTTCGCCCATTCGCCGAAATGGTCGGCATTGTTGGCCGCCAGTTTCAGGTACCGCCCGAGCGGGAACAGCGCGGAGACGAAACTGCCGCCGCCGGTGATCTTGTTCCACTCTTCGGACAACGTATCTCCCAGCGCATCGTAGGCTTCGTGCGGTTGTTTACCGTCCTTGATTGCCTGTTTAACCGCATCGATCTCTTTTTGCATGACCGCGAGAATCTGTGTGGCTTCGGCACGAGCGGCAGGCAGTACCGCAAGGGAGTCGAAGGCTGCGTTGAAGCGTTGCAGGCGATCCACCGGGGTGGCGCCTTCGCTGACCGGGCGATCAGGGATGCCATAGAAATCACCACCCAGTGCCAGCACTTGGCCGTAGGTTAGCGCCAGGCCATTGGGCAGATGCAATGGCACATTTTGCGCGAGCAGCGGTTGCGCATTCTCGACAAAACGCAGCAGCGTGTTATCGCCGATAGCCGTGTGTTCACCGCCCTCGAAGCGTGCTTGCGGTCTGCCTTTCAAGGCATGGCCGGGGAGGGCCGTGACCGGTTCGACATCGCTGTGAGCGTCGGCGATGTGCAGCACCAGATGCGCATTGTCGGCGCTGAATGCGATGCCGGTTTCAGTAAACAGATCATCAAAACGGGCGATGAGCGGTTTGGGTTTTTCCTGAGGTTTCGGGTGAAGTCCGGACATTTCTTTCTCCTTGATATGTCGTCGGTAGATTCTTATTTGGCTGTATGTATATACAGTTAAATTGAGACTAGCCGAGAACTTTCCTACGTCAAGTAAGAATCTTGTCCGACAAAAAGTGCCTGTCAGCGATGAAATGCAGTTGACGGTTATCTTTTAAGTTGTACGATGACCTACAACTTCAGCGAGCGCTGAATGGTCTACTCACAAAAATATTGCTACTCAGGGTGTTCGAATAATGAATCCACAAGAACTGAAGTCCATCCTCTCTGCCGGCCTGCTGTCCTTCCCGGTGACTGATTTCAACGCGCAGGGCGATTTCAACCGCGCGGGCTACATCAAACGTCTGGAATGGCTGGCTCCGTATGGCGCTTCGGCTCTGTTCGCTGCGGGCGGCACCGGTGAGTTTTTCTCCCTGGCGGCCAGCGAATATTCGGAAATCATCAAGACCGCGGTCGACACTTGCGCGACCAGCGTGCCGATTCTGGCCGGTGTCGGCGGTTCGACCCGTCAGGCCATCGAGTACGCTCAGGAAGCCGAGCGTCTGGGCGCCAAAGGCCTGTTGCTGCTGCCGCACTACCTGACTGAAGCGAGTCAGGACGGCGTTGCCGCTCACGTTGAAGCAGTGTGCAAATCGGTCAACATCGGCGTGGTCGTTTACAACCGCAACGTCTGCCGCTTGACCGCTCCGCTACTGGAACGTCTGGCCGAGCGCTGCCCGAACCTGATCGGCTACAAGGATGGCCTGGGCGATATCGAGTTGATGGTGTCGATCCGTCGCCGCCTCGGTGATCGCTTCAGCTACCTGGGTGGGTTGCCGACCGCCGAAGTCTATGCCGCCGCCTACAAAGCGCTGGGCGTGCCGGTTTACTCCTCGGCGGTGTTCAACTTCATCCCGAAAACCGCGATGGATTTCTACCACGCCATCGCCCGTGAAGATCACGCCACCGTCGGCAAGATCATCGACGACTTCTTCCTGCCGTACCTGGACATCCGTAACCGCAAGGCCGGTTATGCCGTGAGCATCGTCAAGGCAGGCGCAAAAATCGCCGGCTACGATGCAGGTCCAGTGCGTGCACCGCTGACCGATCTGACCGGCGAAGAGTACGAAATGCTCGCCGCGCTGATCGACAAGCAAGGTGCGCAGTAACACCCGACAAAAGCGAGGCCGCTGAGCAATCAGCGGCTTTTTGCGTGAAGGCTTTTAGATTCGAGGGCAGTCCCGTGGCAGATGCAAAACGTTTCGATAACTACATCAACGGCGAATGGGTCGCCGCTGCCGATTACTCGGCCAACATCAACCCGTCCGAACTGAGCGACACCATTGGCGATTACGCCAAGGCTGATCTGGCCCAAGTCAATGCGGCCATCGAGGCTGCCCGCGCGGCGTTCCCGGCCTGGTCGACCTCGGGCATTCAGGCCCGTCACGATTCGCTGGATAAAGTCGGTACGGAAATCCTCGCCCGTCGTGAAGAACTCGGCACTCTGCTGGCCCGGGAAGAGGGCAAGACCCTGCCTGAAGCCATCGGCGAAGTGACCCGCGCCGGCAATATCTTCAAATTCTTCGCCGGTGAGTGCCTGCGACTGTCCGGCGACTACGTGCCGTCGGTGCGGCCAGGTGTCAACGTTGAAGTGACCCGCGAAGCGCTGGGCGTGGTCGGTCTGATCACCCCGTGGAATTTCCCGATTGCCATTCCATCGTGGAAAATCGCCCCGGCCCTGGCCTACGGCAACTGCGTGGTGCTCAAACCGGCGGATCTGGTGCCGGGCTGTGCCTGGGCGCTGGCCGAAATCATCTCCCGCGCAGGCTTCCCGGCCGGCGTGTTCAACCTGGTGATGGGTAGCGGTCGCGTGGTGGGTGAAGCGCTGGTCAACAGCCCGAAAGTCGATGGCATCAGCTTCACCGGTTCCGTCGGCGTGGGCCGGCAGATCGCGGTCAACTGCGTTTCGCGCCAAGCCAAGGTGCAGCTGGAAATGGGTGGCAAGAACCCGCAGATCATTCTCGACGACGCCGACCTCAAACAAGCGGTCGAGCTGTCGGTACAGAGCGCGTTCTACTCCACCGGCCAGCGTTGCACCGCGTCGAGCCGTTTGATCGTGACTGCCGGAATTCACGACAAGTTTGTTGAAGCGATGGCCGAGCGCATGAAGTCGATCAAGGTCGGCCACGCACTGAAATCCGGCACCGATATTGGTCCAGTGGTTTCGCAAGCGCAACTTGAGCAGGACATGAAGTACATCGACATTGGCCAGTCCGAGGGTGCGCGTCTGGTCAGCGGTGGCGGTCTGGTGACGTGCGATACCGAAGGCTACTTCCTTGCGCCGACATTGTTTGCCGACAGCGAAGCGTCGATGCGCATCAGCCGTGAAGAGATCTTCGGCCCGGTGGCCAACATCGTTCGTGTGGCCGATTACGACGCTGCGCTGGCGATGGCCAACGACACCGAGTTCGGTCTGTCGGCGGGTATTGCGACCACTTCGCTGAAGTACGCCAACCACTTCAAGCGCCACTCCCAGGCCGGGATGGTGATGGTCAACCTGCCGACGGCCGGCGTCGATTACCACGTTCCGTTCGGTGGCCGTAAGGGTTCATCCTATGGCTCACGTGAGCAAGGCCGCTATGCGCAAGAGTTCTACACGGTCGTGAAGACCAGCTATATCGGTTCCTGATCTGTGGGAGCTTGCCTGCAAGCGATGGCATCACTGCGGTGTAACTGAAAAACCGCAGTGATGCCATCACCAGCAAGCCAGCTCCCACAAAAGCAACACCAAAGAAGATTCACCCGCGCATAAAAATAATCAGTGGGAGTACATCTACATGCAATCCTCGAAGCCGACTCACGTCCGCTATTTGATCCTGCTCATGCTGTTTCTGGTGACCACGATCAACTACGCCGACCGCGCCACGATCGCCATCGCCGGCTCCAGCCTGCAAAAAGACCTCGGCATTGACGCGGTCACCCTCGGCTACATCTTCTCTGCATTCGGTTGGGCCTACGTCGCCGGACAAATTCCCGGTGGTTGGTTGCTCGATCGCTTCGGTTCGAAAAAAGTCTATGCCCTGAGCATTTTCACCTGGTCGCTGTTCACCGTGCTGCAAGGCTTTGTCGGTGAGTTCGGCATGTCCACGGCCATCGTTGCGCTGTTCATGCTGCGCTTCCTCGTGGGCCTGGCTGAAGCGCCGTCCTTTCCCGGCAACGCACGCATTGTTGCCGCGTGGTTCCCGACCGCTGAACGCGGCACCGCGTCGGCGATCTTCAACTCGGCGCAATACTTTGCCACCGTGTTGTTTGCACCGCTGATGGGCTGGATCGTTTACAGCTTTGGCTGGGAACATGTGTTCATCGTCATGGGCTTGTTCGGCATCGTCTTCTCGGGGATCTGGCTGAAGATTATCCACAGCCCGCGCCAACACCCGATGGCCAACGAAGCGGAAGTGCAGTTCATTGCCGACAATGGCGGCATGGTCGACATGGACGTCAAGCAAGGCAAAAAAACCGACGGTCCGAAATGGGATTACATCCGCCAGTTGCTGACCAACCGCATGATGCTCGGCGTGTATCTGGGTCAATACTGCATTAACGGCATCACTTATTTCTTCCTGACCTGGTTCCCGGTGTACCTGGTGCAAGAGCGTGGCATGACCATTCTCAAGGCCGGTTTCATTGCCTCGCTGCCGGCGATCTGCGGTTTCATCGGTGGCGTACTCGGCGGAGTGATTTCCGATTACCTGCTGCGCAAGGGCCATTCGCTGACCTTCGCCCGTAAAGCGCCGATCATCGCCGGCCTGCTGGTGTCCAGCAGCATCGTTGCCTGCAACTATGTCGATGTTGAATGGATGGTGGTTGGCTTCATGGCCCTGGCCTTCTTCGGCAAAGGCGTTGGCGCACTGGGCTGGGCGGTGGTCTCCGACACTTCGCCAAAACAGATCGCCGGTCTGAGCGGTGGCCTGTTCAACACCTTCGGCAATATCGCCTCGATCACCACGCCGATCGTGATTGGCTACATCATCAGCTCCACCGGTTCGTTCAAATGGGCGCTGGTGTTCGTCGGTGCCAACGCACTGGTCGCAGTGTTCAGCTACCTGGTGATCGTCGGCCCGATCAAACGTGTGGTACTCAAAGAGCCGCCAACCAACGGCGGTACTGAAGCCACTGGCAAATTGTCTCAAGCGCATTCCTGAGGAGCGGCGTCATGCAGTTGATTGAACATTCCGACTCGCCGCGATACATCCGCCTGCACGAGCGGGACAACGTAGTGGTAGTGGTCAACGACCAGGGCGTACCGGCCGGTACCGAATTCGCCGACGGTCTGGTGACCGTGGATTTTGTCCCGCAGAGCCATAAGGTCACGCTTGAGGATATTCCCGAGGGCGGTCAGGTCATTCGCTACGGCCAGATCATCGGCTATGCGTTGCAGCCGATCCCGCGTGGCAGTTGGGTCAAGGAAGATCAACTGCGCATGCCGACCGCGCCGCCGCTGGACAGTTTGCCGCTGTCCACCGATGTGCCGGCCGCGCAGGCACCGCTGGAAGGTTTCACTTTCGAGGGTTATCGCAACGCCGATGGCACCGTCGGCACACGCAACATTCTTGGCATCACCACCACAGTGCAGTGCGTTACCGGCGTGCTCGATCACGCGGTGAAACGGATCAAGGACGAGCTGCTGCCGAAGTATCCGCACGTCGATGACGTGGTGGCGCTGACCCATAGTTACGGCTGCGGCGTGGCGATCACCGCCACCGACGCCTACATTCCGATCCGCACCGTGCGCAATCTGGCGCGCAACCCGAACCTCGGTGGCGAGGCGCTGGTGATCAGTCTGGGCTGCGAGAAATTGCAGGCCGGGCAGGTGATGCATGAGGACGATGCGTCGGTCGATTTGAGTGATCCGTGGCTGTATCGCTTGCAGGACTCCAGTCACGGTTTCACCGAGATGATCGAGCAGATCATGGAACTGGCCGAAGTCCGCCTGAAGAAACTCGACCAGCGCCGCCGCGAAACCGTGCCGGCGTCCGAGCTGATCCTCGGTATGCAGTGCGGCGGCAGCGATGCGTTTTCCGGCATCACCGCCAACCCGGCGCTGGGCTATGCCTCGGACTTGTTGTTGCGCGCGGGGGCGACGGTGATGTTTTCCGAAGTCACTGAAGTGCGCGACGCAATTTATTTGCTGACGTCTCGCGCCGAAACCAAAACCGTCGCCGAGGAACTGGTGCGCGAGATGGACTGGTACGACCGTTATCTGGCCAAAGGTGAGGCGGATCGCAGCGCTAATACCACCCCGGGGAACAAGAAGGGCGGGCTGTCGAACATTGTCGAGAAGTCGCTGGGCTCGATCGTCAAATCCGGTAGCAGTGCGATCAATGGCGTGCTCGGCCCGGGCGAACGGTTCAAGCAGAAAGGACTGATCTTCTGCGCGACGCCGGCCAGTGATTTTGTCTGCGGGACATTGCAGTTGGCGGCGGGGATGAACCTGCATGTGTTCACCACCGGGCGAGGCACACCGTATGGTCTGGCGATGGCTCCGGTGGTCAAGGTCTCGACGCGTACGGAGCTCGCGCAGCGCTGGCCGGATCTGATCGATATCGACGCCGGGCGCATTGCCACCGGGCGCGCGACCATCGAGGAACTGGGTTGGGAGTTGTTCCACTATTACTTGGACGTTGCCAGCGGCAAGCAGCAGACATGGGCGGAGAAGCACAAGCTGCATAACGACATCACACTGTTTAATCCGGCGCCGATTACTTGAGACCGCGTTACCGTTCTTCGCGAGCAGGCTCGCTCCCACATTCGACCGCGTTCTGTCTGTGCGAATGCGATCAAATGTGGGAGCGAGCCTGCTCGCGAAGGCGATCCGACAGGCGCCGATGGATCGAGTGGCTTATCATTAGCCCCCTAACGACGCTCACCTCCAAGGCTCTCCCGGCATGCTGGCAATCTTCCTCGAAACCCTGAACATCACCGCGCCGGTGTTTGCCATGCTGTTTCTCGGTGTGCTGCTCAAGCGCATCGACTGGATCAACGACAACTTCATCCACACGGCCTCGTCGCTGGTGTTCAACGTCACCATGCCGGCGCTGCTGTTCCTCGGCATCCTCCACGCAGACTTGCACGCCGCGCTGCAACCGGCGCTGCTGATCTACTTCGCCGTCGCCACGCTGGTGAGTTTTGCCGTGGCCTGGGGCTGGGCGATTTTCCGCTGCCCGCGTGAAGATCGCGGCATCTATACCCAAGGCGCATTTCGCGGCAACAACGGGGTTATTGGACTGGCACTGGCCGCGAGCATGTACGGCGACTACGGGATTTCCCTCGGGGCGATCCTCGCGGCGTTGGTCATCCTGTTTTACAACACGCTGTCGACCATTGTACTGGCGGTGTACAGCCCGGTAATCAAGTCCGATCCGTGGAGCATCTGCAAAAGCGTGTTCAGCAATCCGCTGATCATCAGCGTGATCGCGGCGGCGCCGTTTGCCTACCTCAAGATCAGCCTGCCGGGGTGGCTGGAAACCTCCGGGCAATATCTGGCGCAAACCACATTGCCGCTGGCACTGATCTGCATCGGCGGCACGTTGTCACTGGCGGCGTTGCGCAAGAGCGGCAACATGGCGCTCAGTTCCAGCCTGGTGAAGATGATCGGTTTGCCGGTGCTGGCAACGTTGGGCGCGTGGCTCTGGGGCTTTCGCGGGGCGGAGTTGGGAATTCTGTTTCTATACTTCGGCAGTCCGACGGCGGCGGCCAGTTTTGTCATGGCCCGGGCGGCGCAGGGCAATCATGAACTGGCGGCGGCAATCATTGTGATCACCACGTTGATGGCGGCGATTACTACCAACGTCGGGATATTCTTTTTGCAGTGGGGTGGGTGGATCTAGCCTGAAGCTTGGGTTGTTCTTTCGGGCCTCTTCGCGAGCAGGCTCGCTCCCACATTTGAAACGCATTTCAATGTGGGAGCGAGCCTGCTCGCGATAGCTATTCCAGCCGCTCTGAATTACTCAGGTTTCTGATAGGTATCGATCACTTCCTGCGCAGCCCGAAACGCATCAATCGCCGCCGGCACGCCGGCATACACCGCGCAATGCAGCAACGCTTCGCGAATCTCGTCCACCGTGCAACCGTTGTTCAACGCACCGCGCACGTGGCCCTTCAGTTCTTGCGGGCACTTCAACGCTGTCAGTGCAGCGAGGGTGATCAGGCTGCGAGTTTTCAGCGGCAGACCTTCGCGATTCCACACGCCGCCCCAGGCGTGTTCATTGACGAAATCCTGCAACGGCTGGGTGAACTCGGTGGCGTTACCCAATGCGCGATCAACAAACGCATCGCCCATTACCTGGCGGCGGACTTCAACCCCGGACTTCTTCGATTCGGTCATGGCATATCCCTCTTGTGGTGTTGGCGGCGCCAGGCGCGTATCGACGTGAACAACAGAAACGTCAGCAGCGTCGGCAAAACGTAAAACAGCATCAAGCGCTCAAGCTTGCCGGCCAGCGGCATGCCGGTGGTGAACGACACCACATGCAGGCCGTACGCGAGATACAAACCGAGCAGCAGCAAACCTTCGGCGCGGGTCACCCGGTAACCCGAATAGAACACCGGCAGGCACAGCGCGGCGACGCCGAGCATCACCGGCAGGTCGAAATCCAGCGCATTGGGTGATACCGACAGAGGCGTCGGCGCGATCAGCGCGGTAATGCCCAGCACCCCGAGCAGGTTGAACAGGTTGGCACCAATCACGTTGCCCACCGCGATGTCCCGTTGCCCACGTAGTGCCGCGATCAGCGAGGTGGCGAGTTCCGGCAGCGAGGTGCCGACGGCGACCACGGTCAAGCCGATGACGCGTTCCGACAATCCGAGGTCGGTGGCCACGGTCACCGCCGCGCCCAACAGCAAGTGGCCTGCGAATATCAGCATGCCGAGCCCGGCGAAGATCATCAGCAGGCTGGTCAGCCAAGGGGCTGGAGGATCTTGCGACTGTTCGGAGTGCGGCCGAGTCGAGTGCCGCGACTGGCGAAACAACAGGCCGAGGTAGAGCAGCAGGGCGGCCAGCAACAGGACGCCGTCGAAGCGCCCGAGCTCTTCGTTCCAGGCCAGTACGAATACCAACAGGCTGGCGCCTATCATCAGCGGAATATCGAGGCGTACCAGTTGCCGCGAAACGCGCAACGGAATGATCAGCGCCGACAGGCCAAGGGTGACGAGGATATTGAAGATGCTGCTGCCGATCACGCTGCCGACGGCGATGTCCGGAGTGTGCGCGTGAGCAGCTTGCAGGCTGACGGCCATTTGCGGCGCACTGCTGCCAAACGCGACGATGGTCAAACCGATGATCAATGGCCGCACATGCAAACGCGCGGCGAGGCGCACTGCCGCACGAACCATCAGTTCGGCGCCCGCGATCAGCAAGAGCAGACCGCCAAGCAACTCGATCAGGTTGATCAGCGGTATATCGGCTAAGGCGAAAATGGTCGGTGCTCCATCAGTCGTCGAGGGCCTGCACGCGAACTCGCGCGGTGCCGCTGCCGAGCATACCGAGTTGTTCGGCCGCTTCGCGTGAAACATCGATCAAGCGACCACGGGTGTGCGGCCCGCGATCATTGATGCGCACCACGCAGGATTTATCGTTTTTCAGGTTGGTGACCTTGACCCGGGTGCCGAAGGGTAATTGGCGGTGGGCGGCGGTCAGGGCGTTCTGGTTGAACGGTTCGCCGCTGGCGGTCCGTTTACCGTGGTGTTTGGCTCCGTAATAGGAGGCGACGCCGCTCTGGTCGTAACCGTGCGGGTCGATGGTGTCGTTGCTGGCGCAACCGGCGAGTAAAGAGAGCAGGGCGCAGCTGATGAACAAACGCTTCATTCAAAGGTTTCCCAAAACAATTGTGGGAATAATCCTTTGTGGAAGACGAGCTTTTGTGGCGAGGGGATTCATCCCCGAAGGGCTGCGCAGCAGCCCCAATTCCAAGGAATTCAGAACCAGGGGCCGCTTCGCGCGCCATCGGGGATGAATCCCCTCACCACAGAAACTCTTCAGCCACAGAAAATTGTCCCCACAGGGATCGGAGCCAGTCCTTGGGACTGGCTCCATTTTCATCAGCCTTCGAGCTTGCTTTTCAGCAGTTCGTTCACTTGCTGCGGGTTGGCCTTGCCTTTGGAGGCTTTCATGGCCTGACCGACGAAGAAGCCGAACATCTTGCCGCGCTTGGCTTCATCCGCCGCACGATATTGTTCAACTTGCTCGGCGTTGGCCGCGAGCATTTCGTCGAGCACCGCCGAGATCGCGCCGCTGTCGGTCACTTGCTTCAGGCCGCGCTTCTCGATGATCTCGTCCGCGCTGCCTTCACCATTGGCCATCGCTTCGAACACCACTTTGGCGATCTTGCCGGAGATGGTGTTGTCCTTGATGCGCTGCAGCATGCCGCCCAACAGTTCAGCCGAAACCGGCGACTCGTCGATGTCCAGGCCTTGCTTGTTGAGCAGGCTGCCCAACTCGACCATCACCCAGTTCGCCGCCAGTTTGGCATCGCCGCCGATGGCTGCGACTTTCTCGAAGTAGTCCGCTTGCTCACGGCTGGTGGCCAGCACGTTGGCATCGTAGGCCGACAGACCGAACTGGCTCTGGAAGCGCTCGCGTTTTTGCGGCGGCAGTTCCGGCAGGGTGGCGCGCACCTCGCCGAGGAACGACTCCTCGATGATCACCGGTAGCAGGTCCGGATCGGGGAAGTAGCGGTAGTCGTTGGCTTCCTCTTTCGAACGCATCGGACGGGTCTCGTCCTTGTTCGGATCGTACAGACGGGTCTGCTGGATCACTTTGCCGCCGTCTTCGATCAGCTCGATCTGACGCTGGATCTCGGAGTTGATCGCCTTCTCGATGAAGCGGAACGAGTTGACGTTCTTGATCTCGCAACGCGTGCCGAACTCGACCTGACCTTTCGGACGGATCGACACGTTGCAGTCGCAACGCAGCGAGCCTTCGGCCATGTTGCCGTCGCAGATGCCCAGGTAACGCACCAGCGCGTGGATCGCCTTGACGTAAGCCACGGCTTCCTTGGCGCTGCGCATGTCAGGCTCGGAAACAATTTCCAGCAGCGGCGTGCCGGCACGGTTCAGGTCGATGCCGGTGGCACCGTTGAACTCTTCGTGCAGGCTCTTGCCGGCGTCTTCTTCCAGGTGCGCGCGGGTGATGCCGACACGTTTGACGGTGCCGTCTTCCAGTGCGATGTCCAGGTGGCCCTTGCCAACAATCGGCAATTCCATCTGGCTGATCTGGTAGCCCTTCGGCAGATCCGGGTAGAAGTAGTTTTTACGGGCGAACACGTTGTGCTGGCCGATCTCGGCGTCAATCGCCAGACCGAACATCACCGCCATCCGCACGGCTTCCTGGTTCAACACCGGCAGAACGCCAGGCATGCCCAGATCGATCAGGCTGGCCTGGGTGTTCGGCTCGGAACCGAACGTGGTGGAACTACCGGAAAAGATTTTCGACCGGGTAGTGAGCTGAGTGTGAATCTCCAGCCCGATCACGACTTCCCATTGCATGTGTGTCTCCTCAGAAGCCGGTTGGGGTGCGAGTGTGCCAGTCAGTGTTCAACTGATACTGGTGCGCAACATTGAGCAAACGGCCTTCCTGGAAATATGGAGCGAGCAACTGCACGCCAACCGGCAGACCGTCGACAAAACCGGCCGGCATCGACAGGCCCGGCAGGCCCGCGAGGTTGGCGGTGATGGTGTAGACGTCTTCCAGATAGGCAGCGACCGGGTCGCTGTTTTTCGCGCCGAGCTTCCAGGCCGGGTTCGGCGTGGTCGGGCCGAGGATGATGTCGACTTCATTAAACGCAGCCATGAAATCGTTTTTCACCAGACGACGGATCTTCTGCGCTTTCAGGTAGTAGGCGTCGTAGTAACCGGCGGACAGCGCGTACGCACCGACCATGATCCGGCGCTGGACTTCAGGGCCGAAGCCTTCGCCACGGGAGCGTTTGTACAGGTCGATGAGGTCTTTCGGGTTCTCGCAGCGGTGGCCGAAACGCACGCCGTCGAAACGCGACAGGTTCGAGGAGGCTTCTGCCGGGGCGATCACGTAGTACGCAGGAATCGCGTGCTGCATGTTCGGCAGGCTGATTTCCTTGATCACGGCACCAAGCTTCTGCAGCTCTTTAATGCTGTTCTGGATCAGTTCGGCGATGCGCGGGTCGAGACCGGTGCTGAAGTATTCCTTCGGCACGCCGATGCGCAGGCCCTGCAACGAATCGCCCAGGCTAGCGGAGTAATCCGGAACCGGCTCATCGATGCTGGTGGAGTCGTTCTGATCGAAACCGGCCATACCTTGCAACAAAATTGCGCAGTCTTCGGCAGTGCGGGCCAACGGGCCGCCCTGATCGAGGCTGGAGGCGTAAGCGATCATGCCCCAGCGCGAAACACGACCGTACGTCGGTTTCAGGCCAGTGAGGTTGGTGAACGCGGCGGGCTGACGGATCGAGCCGCCGGTGTCGGTGGCAGTGGCCGCCGGCAACAGGCGAGCGGCAACGGCCGCGGCCGAACCACCGGACGAACCGCCCGGCACGTGTTCCAGGTTCCACGGGTTTTTCACTGCGCCGTACCAGCTCGACTCGTTGGCCGAACCCATGGCGAATTCGTCCATGTTGGTCTTGCCCAGGGTCACGGCACCGGCCGCAGCCAGTTTGGCAACCACGGTGGCGTCGTATGGCGCTTTGAAGTTGTCGAGCATCTTCGAGCCGCAGCTGGTGCGGATGCCCTGGGTGCAGAACAGGTCTTTGTGAGCGATCGGCGCGCCGAGCAGGGCGCCGCTCTCACCGTTGGCGCGGCGTACATCAGCGGCTTTCGCCTGCTCGATGGCCAGCTCTTCAGTGAGGCTGATGAAACTGTTGAGCTGTGGGTCGAGCTGGGTAATACGCGCCAGCAGGACTTTGGTCAGCTCTTCGGAGGAAAACTTTTTATCGGCGAGACCGCGGGCGATCTCGGCCAGAGTCATTTGATGCATTGCAGGCTCTTTCCCTTTAGTCGATGACTTTCGGAACCAGATACAGGCCGTTTTCGACCGCTGGTGCGATGGACTGATAAGCCTCGCGATGATTGCTTTCGGTCACGACGTCGGCGCGCAGGCGCTGACTGGCTTCCAGCGGGTGGGCCAAAGGCTCGATACCGTCGGTATTGACGGCCTGCATTTCGTCGACCAGCCCGAGAATGCTGTTGAGGGCGGAAGTAATGTGCGGAAGATCGGCATCATTAAGGCCAAGGCAGGCCAGATGAGCGATTTTTTCCACGTCGGAGCGTTCTAGCGCCATCGGGATTCTCCAGTGGAAAACAGAACGGACGGCGTCCGTGTGTGAGATTGTCGGACCACTACCGCACTTCTACGGTCATCAGGCCGCGAGTGTGGGGCTTGGTGCCCAGAAATGCGGCGAAGTTAACAGCTTGGCG
>NZ_JBIUWQ010000033.1:0-16002 GCF_044743525.1 Pseudomonas sp. NPDC087598
CCGACGTTGTAATCATGGAACTGGTTGTGCGACAGCCCGCTGGCATTGGGCGTGGCGATGTTGATGATCGGCACGCCATTGCCGGCGCGATCCAGCGAGGTGTTCGGGTTGGCAACCACGATGCCGTCGGCCTGCGCCCACATCGGTTGCCAAAACATGACGTTCGCCAAGAGAAACGCCAGCCCGCGCTTGGGCATGCCCAGGAACGATTCACGGGTTTTCACGGCAGCAGAAGACTGGCGAGCGAGGAAGGCGTATTGCCGAACGTCCATGTTTAAAATCTCTTTACAGCGAGCAGGGAATCGGAATTGAAGAGAGGCGCGGCACTCCCGCCGACAGGCACACGCTCTGGCGCCGATCAGAAGAAATAGTCGTTACGAGGAAGATAGTGGCGCACTGATATCAAATAAGCGGCGCGATATTAGATGGCCACTATTTTGGCGTCAATTAATGGATGCGCCGCCCATGCATTGCCGACGAATGGCCAGGGTGTAATTCAGCCATTCGTCAGCAGCCCTCGCGGATCCACAACCAGCCCTGCCGCAGCAATAATCTGTAAACTCTCCCCTCTTTCGCCGCCCTTCATTTCCACGCGGCCATCACCTCTTTAAATGTTGCGGAGTCCGCCTTGCGTCTGTTTCACACCTCCGACTGGCACCTTGGGCAAAACCTGCACGGCCAGGAGCGCGATTTCGAGCATGCGTGCTTCCTCGAATGGCTGCTGCGCCAACTGCAACTGGCGCAGCCGGATGTGCTGCTGATTGCCGGGGACATCTTCGACACGGTCAATCCACCGGTCAAAGCTCAGGAACGCCTCTACGACTTCATCGTCAGCGCCCACGAGCAGCAACCGTTGCTGACCATCGTGATGATCGCCGGCAACCACGATTCCGGCTCGCGGATCGAACTGCCTGCGCCGTTGATGCGGCGTTTGCGCACCCATGCGCTGGGTCGAGTGTTGTGGTTGGATGACGGCCAACTCGACTCCGAACGTCTGCTGCTGCCATTGCCGGACGCGTCAGGGGAAATCGCTGCGTGGTGCCTGGCGCTGCCGTTCCTGCGCCCGGCGGAAGTGACAGGTGCGCATTTGGGTGACAACTATTTGCGCGGCATCGGTCAAGTGCATGAATGGCTGATCGAAGCGGCGAATGCCAAGCGCAAGCCAGGTCAGGCGCTGATCGCTATCAGCCACGCGCACATGGCCGGAGGTTCGGTCTCGGAGGACTCCGAGCGCAGCCTGATCATCGGCAACGCCGAAGCGCTGCCCGCCAGTCTGTTCGGGCCGAGCATCAGCTACGTCGCCCTCGGACATTTGCACAAGCCGCAGAAGGTCAACGGTGAAGAACGCATCCGCTACAGCGGTTCGCCGATTCCGTTGTCGTTCTCGGAAATCAGCTATCAGCATCAGATTCTCGACGTCGTGCTAGAGGGTGAAACCCTGGTCAGCGTCGAGCCGAAACTGATCCCGCGCTCGGTCAACCTGCAACGCATCGGCCCGGCACCGCTGGCCGAGATTTTGCTGCAACTGGCGGACCTGCCGAACATCGATCTGCTCGCCGAAACCCAGCGCCAGCCATGGCTGGAAGTGCGTGTGCGCCTCGACGAACCGCAACCGGATCTGCGCCACCAAGTGGAAACTGCCCTGCAAGGCAAAGCCGTGCGACTGGTGCGCATCGCTGCCGAATACGCCGGTAATCGCGGCGCTGACGGCGTGGAGGACGGCACCGTATTGATCGAACTGGACCAACTCACCCCGCAGGAATTGTTCAGCCGTGCCTGGCTCGACAACTACGGCAACGAGGTCGATGAACAGACCCTCAAGGACTTCGCCGAACTGCTGCAAGACGTGCAAATGGAGGGCGAGCAGCCATGAAGATTCTCGCCATTCGCTTGAAGAACCTCGCTTCGCTGGCGGGTCCGTTCGAGATCGACTTCACCGCCGAGCCGCTCGCCAGCGCTGGCCTGTTCGCGATCACCGGGCCGACCGGTGCCGGTAAAAGCACCCTGCTCGACGCCTTGTGCCTGGCGTTGTTCGGCGCCGTGCCGCGATTGAACAACACTGGTCGTGACGCCAAAGTCCCGGATGCCGACGGCGAAATCGCCACGGGCGACCCGCGTACCTTGCTGCGACGTGGCACTGGCGAAGGCTATGCCGAAGTCGATTTCGTCGGCGTCGACGGCCGGCGCTATCGTGCGCGCTGGGAAGCCAATCGCGCTCGGGAAAAGGCTGGCGGCAAGTTGCAGGTCAGTCGGCAGAGCCTGCGCGATATCGATCAGGATCAACTGCTCGCCAGCCAGAAAGGCGAATACAAGACGCAACTGGAAGCCGCGCTGGGCTTGAACTTCGAGCAGTTCACCCGCGCCGTGTTGCTGGCGCAGAGTGAGTTCAGTGCGTTCCTGAAAGCGGACGACAACGACCGTAGCGAGTTGCTGGAAAAACTCACCGACACCGCGTTGTACACCCGTCTCGGTCGCCGCGCTTTCGACAAGACCAAAGAGGCCCGCGAGGCGCACAAGCTGTTGCAGGATCAGGCCACCGGCGTTACCCCGTTGGCACCCGAAGCCCGCGCTGAACTCGATGAGCGTTTCAACGCTGCGCAGCAACAGATGAAATTGCAGCAGGCGCAGCTCAAGCAGCTTGAACAACAGCACAGTTGGCTCAAGGATTTGCGCCAGTTGCAGGACGCACAGCAAGCGGCAGCCGAGCAGTTGCACAGCGCCCGGCAGCAGTGGGAAAGTCTGGCCGGCGAGCGGGTAAAATTCACGCGTCTGGAGCAGCTCGGCCCGCAACGGCATCAGTTCGCCCGCAAAACCGAGCTCGATACACTGTTGACGCCGCTGGCCGCACAGATTGCCGCGCACACACAGCAACACGCCGAGCTGACCGAGCGCCAGACGCTTCTGGAGCAAAACCTCGACGCCGCGAAAGTCGCCCTGAGCGGCGCCCAGCAACAGCACAACGCAAGCGCGCCGCTGTTGCGTCAGGCCTTTGAAGAGCAAAGTACCCTCACCCGCCTGGCCAAGGACACCGCCCTCAGCGCTGAAGCGAAGCAGAAAGCAGAACAGTCCTGCAATGAAGGTCAGCAGACGATTCAAGCCTTGCTGGACAAGCAGACCCAGGTCGCCGAACGCCTGCAACAGATCGCCGCCGGACTTGAGCAAAGCGCTCATCTGGCACCGTTGAGCGATGCGTGGAATGCCTACCGCGATCGCCTGCAACAACTAATGCTGATTGGCAATCGCCTGAACAAAGGCCAAGCCGAGCTGGCCTCGCTTGAAGAAAATGCCACTCGCAGCGCCGATACATTTGCGACACAAAAGCAGCAACTGGAAGTGTTGTTCAAAGAGGCTGGTGCCGAGCCGGATGCCGTGGCCGAGCAGATCGGCATCCTCGGCAATCTGTTGCAGGACAACCGCAAACAGTTGCGTGCCATCGAAGACCTTTCGCGCCTGTGGGCCAGCCAACAGGATCTGGACAAACGCGGCACCGAGCTGCAAGAGCGTCAGCTCAGCGCTCAGCAGGAACGCGAGCGGCTGACTCAGGACGGCGTTAAAACCAAGGCTGAACTGACCGTCGCCGAGCAAACCCTTAACGTCACCCGCGAACTGCTTGAGCGTCAGCGTCTGGCGCGCAGTGCCAGTGTCGAGGAACTGCGCGCGCAGTTGCAGGACGACCAGCCGTGCCCGGTCTGCGGCAGCAACGAACATCCGTACCACCAGCCCGAGGCGCTGTTGCAAAGCCTCGGCAAACACGATGAAAGCGAGCAGGCCAACGCGCAGCGAGTGGTCGATCAGCTCAAGGAAAAGCTTATCGAGTTGCGCGCCGAAGTCGGTGGCGTTATTGCTCAGCAGAAAGAACTGCTGCAACAGCAGGAACAGCTGGCTACCCAGCAGCAAGCGCTGGCGCCGAGCCTCGACGCGCATCCGCTGAGCGCGCAATTGTTCAATCACGACGCGGACAAACGCGATGCCTGGCTGACCCGGCAAAACGATCAACTGAACCTGAGCATTACTCAGGATGAACAACGCCAGAACGCCCTGCTGACACTGCAACAAGATGCCGCGCGCCTGACCCAGCAACTGCGTCAGGCCGAAACCGCGCATCAGCAAGCCGCGCAGCATTTGAGCAACCAGCAGCGCGAGTTGAACAACGACCGGCAGCGGCTTGATGAAGAACTCACCGCGTTCGCCAGTCTGCTGCCGGCGGACACACTTGAGGCCTTGCGTGTCGAGCCCGCGGCGACGTTCATGCAACTGGATCGACAGATCGCCGAGCGCCTTGAGCAAGTCGATCAGCAAAAGGAAGAGCTGGCCGAACAGCAACAGCGTCAACAAGTGCTGGAGAAAGAACAGGATCGTCAGCAGAGCCGCGTGCAACAGTCGCAAGCCGCCGAACAGCAGTTCAATGCGCTGGCCGAGCAACAGCGGGCCTGTCAGGAACAGCTCGCGCAACTGCTCGGTGAACACCGCAGCGCCGAGCACTGGCAGGAGCAACTGGAGCATGCCGTGGAGCAGGCTCGCAACGCCGAAACCGCTACCGCTCAGGAACTGCAAAACGTGCGCACGCAACGTGTGCAGATCGCCGCTGAACTCAAGGCGCAGCAGGAACGCTTGCAGGCGCTGGACAGTGAAGACCGGGATCTGGCCGGCAAGATTGCCGACTGGCGCGCCCGTCATCCGGAACTGGACGACGGCGGCCTCGAAGACCTGTTGCGCGTTGACGATGGGCAAGTTGCTGAACTGCGCCAGCGCTTGCAGCTCAATGAAAAAGCCATCGAGCAGGCCAATGTCTTGTTGCAGGAACGCGACCAGCGCTTGCTCGACCATCAGGCCCAGCACAACGGCAATCTCGACGCCGAACAACTGGCCAGTGCCCTCGCCGACCTGCAACACCAGTTCAACCTCAGTGAACAGCAATGCGCCGAATTGCGCGCCGAACAGGCTGAAGACCAGCGCCGACAAAACGCCAATCAGGCATTGGCGCAGCAGATCGCCGACGCCTATGCCGAGTACCAGCGCTGGGCACGCCTGAGCGCGTTGATCGGCTCGGCGACTGGCGACACGTTCCGCAAGATCGCCCAGGCGTATAACCTCGATTTGCTGGTGCACCACGCCAACGTACAACTGCGCCAACTGGTCAAGCGCTATCGCCTGAAACGCGGCGGCAGCATGTTGGGCCTGTTGGTGATGGACACGGAAATGGGCGACGAACTGCGCTCGGTGCATTCGCTGTCCGGCGGTGAAACCTTCCTGGTGTCGCTGGCGTTGGCGCTGGGGCTGGCATCGATGGCGTCGAGCACGCTGAAGATCGAATCGCTGTTCATCGACGAAGGCTTCGGCAGCCTCGATCCGGAGTCGTTGCAACTGGCGATGGACGCCCTCGATGGCTTGCAGGCGCAGGGCCGCAAAGTCGCGGTGATTTCCCACGTACAGGAAATGCACGAGCGGATTCCGGTGCAGATTCAGGTGCAGCGTCAGGGCAATGGTTTGAGCACATTGGAGGTGAAATGAACACGCTGTATTCCTTCCGCCGCTGCCCGTACGCGATGCGTGCGCGGATGGCGCTGCGCTATTCGGGCGTGCCGGTGAACATTGTCGAAGTCAGCCTGAAGGCCAAGCCGGCCGAGATGCTGAAGATCTCACCGAAAGGCACGGTGCCGGTGCTGGATGCGGGTGGACGGGTGATTGATGAGAGCCTGGAGATCATGCGCTGGGCGCTGGCGCAGAATGATCCGCAGGATTGGTTGCTTGGCGGTGACTCACGGATTGCCGAGTTGATCGACGCGAATGATCAGGGGTTCAAGGTACAGTTGAATCGCTATAAATATGCCGAGCGTTATCCGGAACAACCGATGGAGGTTTATCGGGCCGAGGGTGCGGTGTATTTGCAGAGACTGGAAGAACTGCTGAAGGATCGCGATTACTTGCTGGCTGATCATCCGAGCCTGGCGGATATCGCCTTGCTGCCCTTCGTCCGCCAGTTCGCCCATGTTGATCGCGAGTGGTTTGCGCAGACGCCTTATGTGCGGTTGCAGACGTGGTTGCAGCGCTTCCTCGAATCCGAGCTCTTCACTTCAATCATGAAGAAATAACACTGAACCCGGCCTGACACAGCACCTGTGGCGAGGGAGCTTGCTCCCGCTCGGCTGCGCAGCAGTCGCAAAACCATTGGATTCGGTATATCAGCAATACTGTGTTTGCTGGATTTGGGGCTGCTTCGCAACCCAGCGGGAGCAAGCTCCCTCGCCACAATGGATCGCGTTGTCTACGCCAGCGCGTCGCACATGCCCAGTGCCATGCAATCCACTTCAAACGGCCCGAGAAAATCGGCCGAGACCTTCGCCGGTGGATTACCCGCCATTAGCCCCAATGTATTCGCCCGTTCGATGTTGTGCGCGATGGTGTGATTGGCCTCTATGGCCCGGGCCAGACCACCCACCGAGCCCTGTCCTATCCCCAGCAGCGAAGCGCCATTGGTCATGAACGCAAGTACCGCAATAACCCAGAGTCTGTAGCCTTTCATGCTCCGCCGACTCCTGCGAGTTCAGCCCGATCGACCATCACGCTTTGCGAGCGCAGTTCGAACTGGACGCCGGGGTGGGCGACTTGAATCGGTGCTTCGAAGGTGTGTTCCATCTGCGAGGCGATGCTGACGACCAGCACCAGAGCCAGGTAAAGACCGATGGCCAGGTAGGCGCCGAATTTGGCAGAAGAGATGATTGCGCTGGCCATGGTGTTCTCCGTAGGCATGTTTCAGTGCCCACAGGATCAATCAAAAAAACCGCATCAACCACTCAGCGTTTCCCATAGTAACCATCAGCTTCGTTGATTATTTAGCCAGTCTATTTGCGGGTTTGAAGAAACCTATCGTGCTGCGAAAAACACACGTGCAGGAGCTGCCGAAGGCTGCGATCTTTTGACGTTGAAGATCAAAAGATCGCAGCCTTCGGCAGCTCCTACAGGGAGTCGCGCGAGGCGGGAATTTCAGTGTTGGGCTTTGTGATCCAGGGCGGCGTAGAAGTTGGCGCTCTGTTGCAGGTATTTCTGGGTGTAGCTCTGGGTGTGGGATTTTTTGCCGGCGATTTCAACGTTGGCACTGGCTGGCAGCGCAACGGTGGCGGAGATGGCGGAAGCGGCGATAACGGAGAAGAGATTGAAGTTCATGGCGGTAACCCTCGAGTTCGGTTGGCTTGCTTGCCCGGTTGGGCCGTGGAGCAAACTTAACGCTCGAGGGTTGATCGCTTGAAATGCTTTGTAGCATTACCGGATATCAGCGCGATTAATACAAAGCGACAGGCCCCATAAACCGGGGCCTGTGGCTTATTGTCGCACTAGAAACTTGAGGTCGCTCGGGGCGTCCATCGGCAGTTTCTGCACGGTTTTGCCGAGCAGACCGGTCTTGCCATCGCGTTCGACGACGACAATTTCGTTGCTCTTCTGGTTGGCAATCAGCAGGAATTTGCCACTTGGATCGAGGCTGAACTCACGCGGGTGATCACCTTCCACCGAACGCTTTTGCAGCTCTTTGAGCTGAGCGGTCGCCGGATCGATGCTGAACACCACCAGTTGATTAGCGGTGCCACGGTTGCTGACGTAGAGGAATTTGCCGTCCGCCGACGCATGCAGCGCGGCTCCAGCCTTGTCCGAGGTCGGCTGGCCAGCGGCCAGATCGACCAGTTGCGTCTGGGTCAGCACGCCGTCGTTGTAGTCGAACACTGCGACCTGCGCGCTCATTTCCATGGTCAGCCAGGCATGCTTGCCGTCAGCGCTGAACAGCAGATGACGCGGACCGCTGCCGGCAGGCATTGCCACGGAAGCGGTTTTCGCGGGTGTCAGCGGCAAGTCCGGGTTGGCTTTCGGGTCGAATTTGTAGATGAAGACCTTGTCAGCCCCCAGGTCATTGGAGAACACGTAGTGGCCGTCCGGCGAGGAAACCGTCGAGTGCACGTGGTTCGAGGCCTGACGCTCGGGATTAACCCGGCTCGCCGGGTGCGCGCTCATCTGCACAACGGGTTTGAGCTTGCCGTCGGCACCGACCGGCAACACCGCCAGGGTTCCACCCGGATCTTCCATCACCGAATAGTTGCTGACGAACAGGTGGCTGGCGTCAGCGCTGAGGCTCGAATGGGTCGGCTCGTTGCCCAGGCTTTGCACTTGATTGATCAGGCTCAGCGCGTGGGTTTTCGGATCGATTGAGTAACTGCTGACGCGACCGACCGGGTCTTTCTGACCGGGGCCGTTTTCATTGATCACGAACAGACGTTTCTGGTCTTTGGAGAGCGTCAGCCACGACGGGTTTTCACTCTTGACCTCTTGCAGCGGCTTGGCCGCGATCTGGCCGGTGGCGCTGTCGAAGTTCATTCGATAGATGCCCTGGCTGGTGCCTGCGGTGTAGGAGCCGACCAGCAGCTGGAAGTTTTCTGCGGATGCAGTGGATAGGCCCATTGCGCCAACGCTGCCGGCCATCAGCAGCGGCCAGAATTTACGCATTTTCATCAGTGTCATCCTCGTCGTCGCTGCTGCTGACTACATCGCCGAGGCAGACCAGGCGGTGCTCGCCAACGGTTTTGGTGTCGCTGGCAAACCCGATGATCAACCAGCTCTGCAAGTCTTCGTCGAACGTTGCTGCTGAAACCTGAGCCGGTGTGAATTCCCAATGCTTGGCCGCTCGGCCATCGATGCACTCGATGTGCAGGTTGTCGTCTTCGTCGAGGGCGAATTCGAAGGCGTGCAGGCCATCGATTTCGACCATACCGCAGTGTTCGAGGGCGTCGAGAAGGGTTTGGGTTGTCATGGCAAACAGTCTTTCTAGGGGGGAAAGGGCCAATGATAGCTCAATGTGATCCAGAGGCCTTGCTGGAACCCCTGTGGGAGCGAGCCTGCTCGCGAATGCGCTGTGTCAGGCCATGAAAGACTGACTGGAAGAATGCATTCGCGAGCAGGCTCGCTCCCACAGGAGATATCGGCTGTCAGTTACAACGCATCGCGTGAGGGTTTGCCGTCCACCAGACGCTGGATGCGCAGCGGGTTGGCGTTTTTCAACGGCTCCGGCAGCATGCTGTCCGGGTAATTCTGGAAGCACACCGGACGCAGGAAGCGATCGATGGCGAGCGTACCGACGGAGGTGCCACGGGCATCGGACGTCGCCGGATACGGCCCGCCGTGCACCATCGAATCGCACACTTCGACGCCAGTCGGATAGCCGTTGAGCAGGATCCGCCCGACCTTCTGTTCCAGCAGCGGCGTCAGTTCAGGAAAGCGTTCGAAGTCCGCCTGCTCGCCAATGATCGTCGCCGTCAGTTGCCCGTGCAGGCCATGCAGTGCGGCGCTGAGCTGCGCCTTGTCCGCGACTTCGACAATCACCGTGGTCGGGCCAAACACTTCTTCCTGCAACACTTCATCGCCATCGATCAACAGGCTTGCATCGGCCTTGAACAACTGCGGTTGCGCCTGATTGCCCTGCTGCGGATTGCCCGCCAGATGCTCAATGCCTGTATGCGCCAAGAGCTTCTGCAAGCCTTTGCCATAGCTGCCGAGGGTCCCGGCATTGAGCATGGTTTGCGCCGGTTGATCGCCGATCAGCCCGGTTAACTGCTGCACGAAAGCGCTGAACTGTGGCGAGCGGATGCCGATGACCAGGCCCGGATTGGTACAGAACTGACCGCAACCCTGCACCACCGACGCGGTGAGGTCGCGGGCAACGCTTTCCGAACGCGCCGCCAGTGCCTGCGGCAGGATGATCACCGGGTTGATGCTCGACATCTCGGCGAACACCGGGATCGGTTGCGCACGCGCAGCGGCCATGTCGCACAGGGCACGACCGCCCTTGAGCGAACCGGTGAAACCGACAGCCTGGATCGCCGGATGCTTGACCAGCCATTCGCCGACGCCGCCGCCATAGATCATGTTGAACACGCCGGCCGGCATGGCGGTCTTTTCCGCTGCGCGAATCATCGCGTCGGCGACCAGCTCAGCCGTGGCCATATGGCCGCTGTGCGCCTTGAACACCACCGGGCAACCGGCGGCCAGCGCCGACGCGGTGTCACCGCCAGCAGTGGAAAATGCCAGCGGGAAGTTGCTGGCGCCAAACACCGCCACCGGGCCGAGGCCGATGCGGTACTGACGCAGATCGGGACGCGGCATTGGTTGACGATCCGGCAACGGCAGATCGATCCGCGCCCCATAAAAATCACCACGACGCAGCACTTTGGCGAACAGGCGCATCTGCCCGCTGGTGCGCCCGCGCTCACCTTGAATACGACCAGCCGGCAACGCGGTTTCGCGGCAGACCACAGCAACGAAGTCATCGCCGAGCGCGTCCAGTTCATCAGCGATCGCATCGAGAAACTGTGCGCGACGTTCAGCGCTGAGGCTGCGATAAGCCGGGTACGCGGCAGCGGCCGCTTTGGCGGCGGCGTCGACTTCCTGCTCGGTGGCCTGAATGAAATCGTGAGGCAATTGCTCGCCAGTGGTGGCGTCGACGCTTTGCAGCTTGACGTTACCGGCGGCGCTGCGCTGCCCGCCAATGTAGTTGTGACCGAGAATCTGAGTCATGGGATCTCCTTAAAGGGTGCCGATGCTGTCCGGTTCAAAAGTCGCTGCGACCGGGACGATGCCATTGACCAGCGGTGCGCCGAATTCGGCCTGGCTGATCTCGAATACATCGCCCGGTTGCGTGCGGATGCCGTCGGCGAACGACAGGGTCGCGGTGCCGAAGAAGTGAATGTGCACGTCGCCCGGGCGCAGGAACTGGCTGTATTTGAAGTGGTGGTATTCGAGGTTGGCGAGGCTGTGGCACATGTTCGCCTCGCCACTGAGGAACTCGTTCTGCCACAGCACTTCGCCATCGCGCAGAATGCGACTGCTGCCTGCAAGATGTTGAGGCAGTTCGCCGACGCGAAGTTCCGGGCCATAACTGCAACTGCGCAATTTCGAGTGGGCCAGGTACAAGTAATTCTTGCGCTCCATGATGTGGTCGGAGAACTCGTTGCCGACCGCGAAGCCCAGCCGATACGGCTTGCCGTCATGCCCGATGACGTAGAGGCCGGCCATCTCCGGCTCTTCGCCGGCGTCTTCGGCAAACGCTGGCAACGGGAACGGTTGGCCCGGACGCACGACGATGCTGCCGTCGCCCTTGTAGAACCATTCCGGCTGCACGCCGGCCTGCCCCGCCGCCGGTTTGCCGCCCTCCACGCCCCATTTGAAAATGCGCATGGTGTCGGTCATTGTCGCTTCGTCGCCAGCCTGCTGATGCATTTTGTCCCGGGCCGAGGCGCTGCCCAGATGCGTCAGCCCGGTGCCGCTGACCAGCGTGTGCGCCGGGTCCGGATGATCGAGCGGCGGCAGAATGCGCAGGTCTTTGAGCAACTGCGCATAGTCGTGGCTGATCCCGAGGCCAAGTGTTTGCACTTGCTGTTCGAGGGTGCTGCCGGCCTCGATCGCGGCCAAGGCCAGATCGCGGGTAGTGCGGGCGTCTTGCACCTCGCGCACCAGACCGTCCTCGACCACGCCGACGCGGCGTTCGCCGTTACTTAATTCGAATTGAACCAGATGCATATTCTTCTCCTATTCCTTCGAAAACACCGCTGATCCCTGTGGGAGCTGGCTTGCCAGCGATGGCGGCGGCACATTCAGCATTGATGTGACTGACAGATTGCTATCGCTGGCAAGCCAGCTCCCACAGGGTTTGCGGTGATGGATCGTTTGATATCAGGTACGGGTGGCACCGCGTGCGCTGGCAGCGAACTGGTCAACCGGCAGGACGTGTTTGCGTTCCAGCACACGGTAGACGATGCCTGTAAGAATCAAGCCGAACACCATCACCCCGGACAGGAAATACAGGCCGGACGCCAGATTCCCGGTGTACTCCTTCAACGCACCGATCACGAACGGCCCGATGTACCCACCCAGATTCCCCACCGAGTTGATCAGCGCGATCCCCGCCGCCGCACTCGCGCCGGCAAAGAACCGTCCCGGCAGGGTCCAGAACACCGCCGTGCACGAAAACAGCGCGAACGCCACCAGACACAGCGCCGCCAGTTGCGCCACCGGCAACGACAGCCAGGCACTGAGGAACAGGCCAATCGCACCGAGCACATAGAGCACCGCCAAATGACCGTAGCGATCATTCATGCGGTCAGAACTACGCGGCACGATCAGCAAACCGATGATCCCGAAGATGTACGGCACCGACGAGACAAACCCGGTCACCAGATCGCTGCCGCCAAACTGTTTGATCAGCGTCGGTAGCCACAGCCCCAAACCATAAATGCTCAACGTCACCGGCAGATAAAACAGCGCCAGCAGCAACACGCGTTTGTCTTTCAACGCATGCAGCGGATTGCCGTGGCGAGTCTGACCGTATGCCTGCAAATCCTTTTTCAGTTCGCCGGTCAGCCAGTCCTTCTCGGATTGATCCATCCATTTCACTTGTTGCGGACCGTCTGGCAACCAGCGCAATACCGGCCAGGTCAGCAGGATCGCCGGGGTGCCGATGACGATGAACAGCCACTGCCAGCCATGCAGCCCAAGGATGCCGTCCATGCCCAGCAAGCCGCCGGACACCGGGCCGGTGATCATCATCGCGATAGGTTGGGAGAGGATGAACAGGCCGAGGATCTTGCCGCGATGGCGCACCGGGAACCATTGGGTGATGTAGTACAGAACGCCGGGGAAGAACCCCGCCTCCGCCGCGCCGAGCAGAAAGCGCATCACGTAGAAACTGTGCGGGCCCTGGACGAACGCCATGCCGATGGTGATGGCGCCCCAGGTGATCATGATCCGCGCAAACCAGCGCCGCGCACCGAAGCGTTCGAGCATCAGGTTGCTGGGGATTTCGAGGAGAAAGTAGCCGATGAAAAACAGCCCGGCACCGAGCCCGTAGGCGGCATCGCCGATACCGATGTCGGCGCCCATGTGCAGCTTGGCGAAGCCGACGGCGGAGCGATCCACATAGGCGATCAGGTACAGCAGGATCAGGAAGGGAATCAGTTTCAGCGTGATGCGCCGGACAAGCCGCAGTTCCTGGCTCATGAGATCGGTCTCCGATTGTTGTTTTTATAGAACCTCGGGGGACGCCTCTCACGGAAAACCGTCAGGGCCATCCCTCCGTCGAAAACGACTATATAGTAATACTAATTACCCAACAACACTTCCAAAGCTCCGATTTTGCGCTTATGTTAGGCCGTAGCTCGAACACTATAGTCATACAATAAGAGAATCGATTATGTCTGATAAGAAACCCACCCTGCGCTCCGCCCAATGGTTTGGCACGGCCGACAAGAACGGCTTCATGTACCGCAGCTGGATGAAGAATCAGGGCATCGCCGACCACCAGTTTCATGGCAAGCCGATCATCGGCATTTGCAACACCTGGTCGGAACTGACCCCGTGCAACGCGCATTTCCGCCAGATCGCGGAGCACGTCAAACGCGGGGTGATCGAGGCCGGTGGCTTTCCAGTGGAATTCCCGGTGTTCTCCAATGGCGAATCGAACCTGCGCCCGACCGCCATGCTCACCCGTAACCTGGCGAGCATGGACGTCGAGGAAGCGATTCGTGGCAACCCGATTGACGGCGTGGTGCTGCTGACCGGTTGCGACAAAACCACCCCGGCGCTGCTGATGGGCGCGGCCAGTTGCGACGTGCCGGCCATCGTCGTCACCGGCGGGCCGATGCTCAACGGCAAGCACAAAGGCAAGGACATCGGCTCCGGCACGGTGGTCTGGCAGCTCAGCGAACAGGTCAAGGCCGGCACCATCACCATCGACGATTTCCTTGCAGCCGAGGGCGGCATGTCGCGTTCGGCGGGCACCTGCAACACCATGGGCACGGCGTCGACCATGGCCTGCATGGCCGAAGCACTGGGCACCTCCCTGCCCCACAACGCGGCGATTCCGGCGGTGGATGCGCGGCGTTATGTGCTCGCGCACATGTCCGGCATGCGTGCCGTGGAGATGGTTCGCGAAGATTTGAAACTGTCGAAAATCCTCACCAAGGAAGCCTTTGAAAACGCCATTCGGGTCAACGCTGCCATCGGCGGTTCGACCAACGCCGTGATTCACTTGAAAGCCATCGCCGGACGCATCGGCGTCGAACTGGATCTGGACGACTGGACCCGCATCGGGCGCGGCATGCCGACCATCGTTGACCTGCAGCCGTCCGGGCGCTTCCTGATGGAAGAGTTCTACTACGCCGGTGGTTTGCCGGCGGTGCTGCGTCGTCTCGGTGAAGCCAATCTGATCCCTAATCCGAATGCATTGACCGTCAACGGCAAGACGCTCGGCGAGAACACCAAGGATGCGCCGATCTACGGCGAGGACGAGGTGATCCGCACCCTCGACAACCCGATTCGCGCCGACGGCGGTATCTGTGTGCTGCGCGGCAATCTGGCGCCACTCGGCGCGGTGCTCAAGCCGTCCGCCGCCACTCCGGAATTGATGCAGCATCGTGGCCGTGCGGTGGTGTTCGAGAACTTCGACATGTACAAAGCGCGCATCAACGATCCGGAACTGGATGTCGACAAGGATTCGATTCTGGTGATGAAGAACTGCGGGCCAAAGGGTTATCCGGGCATGGCCGAAGTCGGCAACATGGGCCTGCCGGCCAAGCTGTTGGCGCAGGGTGTGACGGACATGGTACGGATTTCCGATGCGCGGATGAGCGGCACCGCGTATGGCACGGTGGTTTTGCACGTGGCGCCGGAGGCGGCGGCGGGCGGGCCTCTGGCGACGGTGAAGGAAGGCGACTGGATCGAGCTGGATTGCGCCAGTGGGCGTTTGCATCTGGACATTCCGGATGCCGAGCTGGCGGCGCGCATGGCCGATCTGCAACCACCGCAGCAGTTGCTGGTGGGTGGCTATCGTCAGTTGTACATCGACCACGTACTGCAGGCGGATCAGGGCTGTGACTTTGACTTCCTGGTCGGTTGCCGAGGCGCGGAAGTCCCCCGTCATTCCCATTAAGATCAAAAGATCGCAGCCTGCGACAGCTCCTACATTGGAATGCATTCCCCTGTGGGAGCGAGCCTGCTCGCGAAGAGGGAGTGTCAGTCAATATACAGTTGCCTGACCCACCGCTTTCGCGAGCAGGCTCGCTCCCACATTTGGCTTGTGTATCTGCCTCAAGATTGTGTCGTGCCTGCTATGATGCGCGGCATCTCCATCGCTCAGGATCGCGCCGTTCCCCATGGATTACCGCAAACCTTCCGACCGCAAAAGCATGCACTCGCGCATCGTCCAGGAACTGGGCATGCAGATCGTCTCCGGACGTTTTTTGCCCGATGACAAACTGCCCGCCGAAGCCTTGCTGTGCGAGGAGTACGCGGTCAGCCGACCGGTGCTGCGCGAGGCCACGCGGGTGCTGGTGGCCAAGGGGCTGGTGTATTCGAAACCGCGTGTCGGCACGGTGGTCAAGGCTCGGCGCGAGTGGCACATGCTCGATCCGGACGTGCTGCACTGGCTGATGCAAAGCAGCCCGCAGAACGAGTTCTTCAATGTCCTGACCAGCGTGCGCAGCATCATCGAACCGGCCGCTGCCGCCCTCGCCGCCCAGCACGCGACCGAGGCTGACATTGCCCTGATCGGCGAAGCCTACCAACGCATGGAAGCAGCGCCGACGCCGGAAGCCCTGCTGCAACCGGATCTGGATTTTCATAGCCGCATTGCCGATGCCACACACAATGATTTGCTGGCGAATCTGTGCAACATGCTCTCGGTAGCGATTGCAGAGGCGTTGAAGCATTCGAATCAGCGGCCGAATCTGCATGAGCTGGCATTGCCGCGACACAAGGCGATTCTCACCGCTATCGAGAACCGTGATGCGCTGGGCGCCCGCCACGCCACACTCGTACAGCTGGATGATGCGCGGAGTGCGCTGAGTGTTGTGCTCGGAACAGAACTCTCCTGACACCCCCCAATTCCCTATGTAGGAGTGAGCCTGCTCGCGATAGCGGTATATCAGGTAAAGAATCACAGTCTGTAACACCGCAAAACCGCGCCCGCGC
>NZ_JBIUWQ010000033.1:16012-24074 GCF_044743525.1 Pseudomonas sp. NPDC087598
CCGGTTGTCGGTGTGCCCGGGCGCTTTTGGGTTTTACCCCCGCCCCCCCACCCCCCCCCCCCCCCCCCCCCCCGCGCCCCGCCTCACTCCTACAAGGAGATTGTGTGAAATTCGCGGGATAAAAAAAGCCGCAACCTTGAGGTTGCGGCTTTGTCGTTTCAGCCTTTCAGATCAGTGAGCAAACAGTGAATTGCCCTTCTGCCCCGCCAGCTTCTCCGGTTTGATCAGGAACTTGGCCAGTGCCGGCAGCAGCCACAGCGCACCGAACATGTTCCACAGCAGCATGAAGGTCAGCATTAGACCCATGTCGGCCTGGAACTTGATCGCCGAGAAGATCCAGGTGCACACGCCGATGGCCAGGCACAGACCGGTGAACAGCACCGCTTTACCGGTGGATTTCAGGGTCTGGTAATAGGCTTCCTGCAACGGCAACCCGGCACGCAGGAAGCTTTCCAGACGACTGTAGATGTAGATGCCGTAGTCGACGCCAATCCCCACACCCAGCGCCACCACTGGCAGCGTCGCGACTTTCACGCCAATGCCCATGAACGCCATCAATGCGTTGCCGAGTACCGAGGTCAGCACCAGTGGCAGGACGATGCACAAGGTCGCCGCCCATGAACGGAAGGTGATCATGCACATCACCGCCACGCAGATGTACACCAGTATCAGGATGGTCAACTCAGCCTGTTTGATGACTTCGTTGGTGGCCGCCTCGATCCCGGCGTTACCGGCGGCGAGGATGAATTCCAGACCGTCCTTGTTGTTGTCCTTGGCGAATTCCTGCACCGCATGTACCGCACGATCAAGGGTTTCGGCCTTGTGATCGTTGAGGAACACCAGCACCGGCGCCAGCGAGCAACTGTTGTTGTACAGACCGTCGGCGCGGGCAATCGAGTTGTTCAGCACGTCAGGGTTGCGCGACAGGGTCTCCCATTTCAGGTTGCCCTCGTTCATGCCCTTGATCATCTGCTTGGACACGGTCACCAGCGAGATCGCCGACTGCACGCCCTCGGTGTTCTGCATCTTCCACATCAGCTCATCGATCGGCGCCATGGCTTCGTAGCGTGAGCAACCCTCGGCCTTGGTCTTGACCATCACCACCAGCACATCGGAACTGGTCGAATAGTTGTTGATGATGAAGTTGTTGTCCTTGTTGTAGCGCGAGTCCGGGCGCAGTTCCGGCGCGCCCTGGTCGAGGTCACCGATTTTCAGGTTCTGGCTGTACCAGAGGCCGCCGCCGAAGGCGATCAGCGCCAGCGCGATGGAAACCGGGGCAACTTTCGGGCTGGCGAAGTTCGACAACAGGCGCCAGAACGGATGTTCGCGGTTCGCGTCTTTCTTGCTCCTGGCAATCGCACGCTTGCTGATGCCGACATAGGAAATCGCAACCGGCAGCAGGATCAGGTTGGTGAACACGATCACCGCGACACCGATGGACGCGCCGATGGCCAGTTCACGAATCACGCCGATGTCGATGATCAGCAGCGTGATGAAGCCGACGGCATCCGCCAGAATCGCGATCATCCCCGGCAGGAACAATTGCCGGAACGTCCTTCGTGCCGCCGTCAGTGCGTTATCCGCCTCACTGGATTGCAGGGCGATCCCGTTGATCTTCTGCACCCCGTGGGAGATACCGATGGCGAAGATCAGGAACGGCACCAGCATCGAATAGGGATCGAGCCCGAAACCGAAAAAGTGCATCAATCCGAGTTGCCAGACCACCGCCACCAGCGTCGTACTCAACACCGCAATGGTGCTGCGCAGGCAGTTGGTGAACCACAACAGCAGGATCAGGGTGATGACGAAAGCGATGCCGAAGAACAGGACCACCATCACCAGACCGTCGATCAGGTCGCCGACCTTCTTGGCGAAACCGACAATGTGGATCTTGACGTTGGGGTTCTGCGCTTCGAACTTGTTGCGGATCTTGTCTTCGAGTTCATGGGAGAACTTGCGGTAGTCCAGCGCGAGCAATTTGCCTTGGTCTTCGGGGTCCGGATAGGACTCCAGCAGCGGGATGTCGACGATGCTCGACTTGAAGTCGTTGGACACCAGACGCCCGACCTGACCGGACTTGAGCACGTTGTTGCGCAGCAGATCGAGGCTGTCCTGCGAGCCGTTGTAGCTCTGCGGAATCACTTCGCCGCCGGCAAAACCTTCTTCGGTCACTTCGGTCCAGCGTACGCTCGGGCTCCACAGCGACTTCAGGCCGGAACGGTCAACGCCGGAGATGTAGAACACCTCGTCATTGATCTGACGCAGTGTCTCCATGTACTCCTTGGAGAAGATGTCGCCGTCGGTGGCTTCCACCGAAATCCTCACGGTGTTACCCAGGTTCGCCAGATCGTTGCGGTGCTCCATCATCTTCTCGATGAACGGATGCTTGAGCGGGATCATTTTTTCGAAACTGGTCGACGGCCGAATCAACGTGGCCTGCCAGAACAGGAAAATGCTCACCACCAGACAGATGAGGATCACTGCCGGGCGGTTGTTGAAAATCAGACGTTCAAGGAACGTCGCCTTGTCCTGCTGAGGAGTGATCAAGGAAGTCATAGCCCCGCCTTCTTATTATTGATCTCGGCGCCGTTTGGCAACGTGGTGTGCACACCGCCCTGCCCGGTCAGAATCAGGTTGCCGTCGCCCGCCGCAGTAACCGAAGACAGCGAGATGCGATCAGGACGGTTGAACACGCTGAACGTTTCGCCGTTGTCACTGCTGCTGATCACCGAACCGCCGTTGCCGACAATGACGATGGAGCCATCCGCAAGCAGCGTGGCGCCGGACAGACCGAACTCCAGCGCACCGCGCGCGGCTTTCAATTCAACCTGTTCCCAGGTGCTGCCGAAATCGGTGGAGCGGTAAAGGTTGCCGCGCAGGCCGTAGGCCAACAGCGTCTGCGGTTGCGCGGTGCCGATCACACCGAACAACGAACCTTCGTACGGACCTTCGAGTTTTTCCCAGGTCTGGCCCCAGTCGGCGGAGCGGAACATGCTGCCGGATTCGCCGACGATGAACAGCCCGGCGTCTTTCACCGCCGCGATGGCGTTGAGGTGGAACTGGTCTTCGTTGTCGAGACGGTCACTGACGTCTTCCCAGTGTTTGCCGCCGTCGGTGGTTTCCAGCAATGCGCCGTACGCGCCCACGGCGAGGCCGCTGTTGACGTCCTTGAACCAGACGTCGAGCAGCGGCGATTCACGTTTGAGGTCTTCGAATTGCTTGGTCCAGGTCAGACCGCCGTCTTCGCTGGCGAGAATCTGCGCATCATGACCGACCGCCCAGCCGTGTTTGTCGTCGACAAAATACACCGCCGTGAGCAGTTGCCGGCTCGGCACCTTGGCTTGAGTCCAGGTCTTGCCCTGGTCATCGGAATAGACAATGTGCCCGCGATCCCCGACCGCCACCAGGCGGGCGCCGGCGTGAACAACATCGAGAATCAGGCTTTTCGTGGCTTTGGCGGATTCGGTGGCGTACACCACGTCGGCCGGGGCCTCGGCGGCGATCACAGGTGCCGACAACGTGGCGAAGCCCAGCAGAGAGAGTGCTGTGGCCAGCAACGCGGTGTTGCGTAACGCCGGCGGGCGGCAACGACTCATAGACCTTCCCCTATTTATTATTGTTAGGCCATCTGGCCTTCAAGGGCGCCGCAAGTGTGCTCCAGTGATGGCTGGTCAGAAGCATAGTCCTGAAACCCGCAATCCAGAGCCACTTCGGAAGCTGGCTCATCCTATCGGGCTTTAGAAACGTCTGACAATCGGCGCCACGTTATCTTTTGTTAACCAAAAGCGAGCCCGTATTGCCGAGATATTCCCCCTGTAGGAGTGAGCCTGCTCGCGATAGCGGTATATCAGGTAAAGAATCGCTGACTGACACACCGCTATCGCGAGCAGGCTCACTCCTACAGGGGATCGTGGGGGCTTTGGGACTTGAATGCATGACCATTCGCCGGAGTGATGCGGCAAATGTTGCGAGGGGGACTTGCACGATCGGTATTATGGTATACCATCAGACGCACAGACACTCTCAATCCCCCAACGGAGCAGCTCATGAGTTTCGAAATTCGCAAGATCGTCAGCTATGTCGAAGAGACCTTCATCGAAGGCGGCAAAGCCACCGACAAGCCAGTGACCATGGTCGGCCTCGCCGTGGTGATGAAAAACCCGTGGGTGGGCAACGGTTTCGTTGAAGACCTCAAGCCGCAGATCCGCGCCAACTGCTCTGACCTCGGCGCACTGATGGTCGAGCGTCTGGTCGGCATCATCGGCGGTGCCGAGAAGATCGAGGCCTACGGCAAAGCCGCCGTGGTCGGCGCCGATGGCGAGATCGAACACGCTTCCGCCGTGATCCACACCCTGCGCTTCGGCAACCACTACCGCGAAGCGGTCAACGCCAAGAGCTATCTGAGCTTCACCAACAAGCGCGGCGGCCCGGGCACGTCGATCCAGATCCCGATGATGCACAAGGACGACGAAGGTCAGCGTTCGCACTACATCACCCTGGAAATGCAGATCGAAGACGCGCCGCGTGCCGACGAAATCGTCGTGGTACTGGGTTGCGCCGACGGTGGCCGTCTGCACCCACGCATCGGTAACCGTTACATCGATCTGGAAGAACTGGCCGCCGAAAAAGCCCAGTAATCACAATAAAAAGGCATTGCAGGAGCGCTCCATGATTCGGCTCACCGCTGAACTCACCCCGGCTGGCACCAGTTACCTGGCGACCGGCCAAGGCCAGCCCGTGGTCTTGATCCACGGCGTGGGCCTGAACAAAGAAATGTGGGGCGGCCAGATCGTTGGCCTGTCGACCCAGTACCAAGTGATCGCCTATGACATGCTCGGCCATGGCGCCAGCCCGCGACCGGCCAGCGGCACCGACTTGCTCGGGTATGCCGATCAATTGCTGGAGTTGCTCGATCACCTGAATCTGCCGCAGGCAGCGGTGATCGGTTTCTCCATGGGCGGTCTGGTTGCCCGGGCCTTTGCCCTGCATTACCCGCAGCGCCTGCAAAGCCTGGTGGTGTTGAACAGCGTGTTCAACCGCAGCGAAGAACAGCGTGCCGGGGTCATCGCTCGCACCGCGCAAGCGGCCGAACATGGCCCGGACGCCAACGCCGAAGCGGCGCTGTCACGCTGGTTCAGCCGCGAGTATCAGGCGGCCAATCCGGCGCAGATCGCCGCGATCCGTCAGACCCTCGCCGGCAATGATCCGCAGGGTTATCTGACCACCTACGAACTGTTCGCCACACAAGACATGTATCGCGCCGACGACCTGGGCAGCATTCAGGCGCCGACACTGATCGCCACCGGCGAACTCGACCCGGGTTCGACCCCGGAAATGGCCGAGCAACTGGCCCGGTGCATCCCCGGCGCGAAGGTTGCCGTACTGCCCGAGCAACGGCATATGATGCCCGTAGAGTCGCCGCGTCTGGTCAATCAGACGCTGCTGGAATTTCTCCAATTCGCACACTCCCGACAAAACCATATAAAGGGGATCGTTGCATGACACTCGCACGCTTCCAGATGTGCATCGGCGGAGAATGGGTCGACGCCCTCTCCGGCAAGACTTTCGAAAGCCTCAACCCGGCCTCCGCACAAGCCTGGGCCGAACTGCCCGACGCCGATGAAGCCGACGTCGAACGCGCCGTGCAATCGGCACAAACCGCGTTCGACAGCCCGGGCTGGCGCGGTCTGACCGCCACTGCACGCGGCAAGTTGCTGCGCCGTCTCGGTGATTTGATCGCGGAAAACAAGGAACAACTGGCGCAGCTGGAAAGCCGCGACAACGGCAAGCTGATCCGCGAAACCCGGGGTCAGGTCGGTTATCTGCCGGAGTTCTTTCACTACACCGCCGGGCTTGCCGACAAGCTCGAAGGCGGCACCCTGCCGCTGGACAAGCCTGACCTGTTCGCCTACACGGTGCACGAAGCGATGGGCGTGGTCGCCGCGATCATTCCGTGGAATAGCCCGTTGTACCTGACCGCAATCAAACTGGCGCCGGCCCTCGCCGCCGGCAACACGATTGTGATCAAGCCGTCCGAGCATGCCTCGGCGACCATTCTTGAACTCGCACGTCTGGCCCTCGAGGCCGGGATTCCGCCGGGCGTGGTCAACGTCGTCACCGGATACGGCCCGAGCACCGGCGCCGCCCTCACCCGCCATCCGCTGATCCGCAAGATCGCCTTTACTGGCGGCGCGGCGACGGCGCGGCATGTGGTGCGCAGCAGCGCCGAGAATTTCGCCAAGCTGTCGCTGGAACTGGGCGGCAAGTCGCCGAACATCATCTTCGCCGACGCCGATCTCGACAGCGCGATCAACGGTGCGATTGCCGGGATCTATGCGGCGTCGGGTCAGAGCTGTGTGTCGGGTTCGCGCTTGCTGGTGCAGGACGAAATCTACGACGAATTCGTCAATCGGCTGGTCGAACGCGCCCAACGCATTCGCATCGGCAACCCGCAGGAAGACAGCAGCGAAATGGGCCCGATGGCCACCGCGCAGCAACTGGCCGTGGTCGAAGGTCTGGTGGCGGATGCCATCGCTGAGGGTGCGCGTTTGCGTACTGGCGGCAAGCGTCCGGAAAATCTCGGCGCAGGCTGGTTCTACGAGCCGACGCTGTTCGAATGCGACCGCAATTCGATGAAGATCATGCAGGAAGAAGTCTTCGGCCCGGTGGCGTCGGTGATTCGCTTTAAAGATGAAGCCGAAGCGCTGGCCATCGCCAACGACTCACAGTTCGGCCTCGCGGCCGGCATCTGGACCCGCGATCTCGGTCGCGCCCATCGCCTCGCCCGTGACGTGCGTTCAGGGATCATCTGGGTCAACACCTACCGTGCGGTGTCGGCGATGGCACCGATCGGCGGCTTCAAGAACAGTGGCTATGGACGCGAAAGCGGCATCGATTCGGTGCTGGCCTACACCGAACTGAAAACGGTGTGGATCAACCTCTCTCAGGCACCGATGCCTGATCCGTTTGTGATGCGCTAGGAGTCCTGAGAAATGATCGAACCCGGCATTTACAAAGACGTCATGAGCTCGTTTCCGTCCGGCGTCACGGTGGTCACGACGCTTGACCCGGATGGCGGCATCGTCGGCATCACCGCCAGCGCCTTCAGTGCGCTGTCGATTGACCCGGCGCTGGTGTTGTTCTGCCCCAACTATGCTTCCGACACCTACACGGTGTTGCGCGACAGCAAGAAGTTCGCAATCCATTTGCTGTCCGCCGACCAGACCGCTGAAGCCTATGCGTTTGCCGGTAAAGGCAAAGACAAGGCCAAAGGCATCGAGTGGCATCTGAGCGAACTGGGTAACCCGATTCTGGCCAAGGCCACGGCGATCATCGAGTGTGAGCTGTGGCGGGAATACGACGGTGGCGATCACGCGATTATCGTTGGCGCGGTAAAGAACCTGATCCTGCCGGCGCAACCGGTTACACCGATGATCTACCACAAAGGCAAGCTCGGCCCCCTGCCGACCCTGGCCTGACGGATTCACACAGATCCCACTGTGGAACTGCCCATTGTGGTGAGGGGATTTATCCCCGACCGGCTGCGAAGCAGTCGTAAAACCATTGCACGCGGAATGTCTGGTAAATCGCGGTTGCAGGTGTTGGGGCTGCTTCGCACCCCGTCGGGGATAATCCCCTCACCACAGGTTTCATTCCAACAGGTGGATATGCGTTGTGAGGAGGAATGATGAGTAACGAAAAGTATGAAAAGGGCCTGAAGATCCGCACGCAGGTCTTGGGCGAAGCGTACGTGCAGCGCTCAATAGAGAACGCCGACGACTTCACCCGTCCGCTACAGGAAATGGTCACCGAATACTGCTGGGGTCATGTCTGGGGCCGCGAAGGCTTGTCGCTCAAGGAGCGCAGCATGATCAACCTGGCAATGATCTCGGCGCTCAACCGCCCGCACGAACTCAAGCTGCATGTGCGCGGCGCCTTGCGTAACGGCCTGAGTCGTGAGCAAATACGCGAAATTCTGCTTCAGGTCGGCATTTATTGCGGCGTCCCGGCGGCCGTGGACAGTTTCCGGCTCGCCCGTGAAGCCTTCGCCGAAGCCGACGCC